>JAIBBF010000007.1 GCA_019694795.1 Flavobacteriales bacterium
CCAATTATTTTTTGCTCTGTTTTTTTTGGTTTTTCCCATGGATGCAACCACCGGCGTGTATTGGCAGTGTCTCCTATGTATTCATAATCGCTGCGTTGAAAACGAATGGAAGAGAGATGTGCATTGTAAACGCGGATGGTATCTGACTTCGTCTTTATATCTGCAAAAACCACATTGTTATTATCGTCGTTTTTAAAACGGATTTCTCCGCTGTTTATAATCGGATATGCACTGAAAATGGCGACCCCAAAATACTGTTCCATTCTCATTTTATGGGTGTAACCTTCTACCACATGTTTAGTGCGCAATATTGAAATAAGTGTATCCCGTGTTTCGAAATAACCGGGAATTCCCGAATAAAAAAATTCCTGAAAGCAAACAATATCCGGATCTTCCCGCTGTAATACTTTGAAAATTTCCTGTCGCACGGTAACGTGATCCTGGTAATTATATAAATCGAACAGGCGGACATTCCAGGTCAGCAGTTTAACTTTTTCGGATGATTCGCTTAATGGACCGGTGCTAAAATTAATTTGAAAGAAATGGCGCAGATGATTTAATCCAACAATGATGGTAAAGAGTGATAATAACATCCATTTATTACGAAGTAATAACCAAACGATGAAAAAGAGAATGGAGAGGAATAAAAAAACAGGATAGGCGAGTCCGAAAAATGCTAACAACCAAAAATCCTGGGGATCAATATGGGTGGCAAGATAGGAGAGAAGAAGACAAGCTGAACTAAGAATATTGCCAATTAGCAATAGTTTTAAAACAAAATTCAGCTTTCGCTCTTTAAACATTTTTATGCGAATTGAACAGGAATTCTTTTTCCTCTTTCGTCAAGCTTTCATAGCCGGAACGATTTATTTTATCCAGAATATCATCCACCCTTTTTTGAGTTGCAGCTTTTCTGTCATTATAAACTTCGTCGGAAATTGGACGCTTATTGTTGCTGTGTTTGACTTTTAATTTCGATGATTTTCTAAACCAGCGTGCAGGTGAAAAAAGATCGGTAAGGTCGAATCGGTTTAAAATAAAAGAAGGTTTTTTAAAAAATCCTGAAGCCCAGATTCCATATAATGCACCACCTAAATGCGCAATTCTTGCACCGCGGTTATCATTGGGAATTGCGACTAAATCCAGCATAATAAATAAAAGCGCCACAATGATCAGTTTAATGGGGAATACACCGAAAAACATGACTTCGAGTCGTGGTAAATGAAAGGTGACAGCAACGAGTAATGCCATCGTTGCTGCGGAAGCTCCGTGCAGGTAGTACATTTGTTTTCCCTCGAAAACAGGAAACAAATTCATGGCCGCAAAATAAAAAATGAAGCCGGCAAGGCCTCCGAAAATATAAGTGTTTAGTAATTTTTTTTCGTCGAGATGCTGGAGGTAAAGTTGACCGGTAAAATAAAGCAAGACCATTTGGATTAGAAGGTGCCAAAAGGATAAATGAAGGAACATGTAAATAAAAGGCGACCATGGATGCGTCAGATTGTGCCTGATCATTCCATTGGGTGCAAATACTTCAAGGATATTATCGGCAATAAAATTTTTAGGTGTGTTGTTCAGGTACATCACCAGCATCAGGATGGCCATAATGAGAAACACGCCAACATTCAACAGGATTAGTTTGGTTAAAAGGTTACCTGTTTTGAATTGATATTTTATTTCATCCGTAAAGGTGCGTTGCATGGTCAATAGAAATTACGACGGTCTTTTTTCTTCTGAAAATATACGATGAGTCCACCAATTAATGCTCCTCCCAAATGCGCAAAATGTGCCACATTATCCCATGAATATTGCATGACTCCAAGATAAAGCTCAATGAAAATCATTACTGGAATAAAATACTTTGCTTTAATCGGAATAGGTAAAAAGATAAGCATCATTTCAGTATTTGGGAATAACATTCCGAATGCAATCATAATTCCGTATAAAGCTCCCGAAGCACCCACCGCCGGCATATTCAGCGATAAATTGAGTGCAGCGACAGTTTCGTCTGAATAATTCATTCCCTGTTTAAAAAGCGATTGGCCATTTTCTTTTACGACTTCCACCACATCTGCTGGTAATTTGGAAACCAATTGAAGATATTCGACGTAATTCACCAGTGAATAAAGGAACATCGCACCAATCCCTGTGATGAAATAAAAACTAATAAATCGTTTGGGTCCCCACATCCGTTCCAAAATAGAACCAAAGGTTACCAATGCAAACATGTTAAAAAACAGATGGCCTAAATCGCCATGCATAAACATGTAAGTGATGATTTGATAAGGTTCAAAATTCGGAGAGGCAGGATTGGATAAACCTAAAATAAAATCGAGTTGTATTCCTTGCCGTTCAAATGTGAATTTGGCAAAAAACATCAATACGTTAAGAATAAGAAGATTCTTAACTACGGGTGGCATATTTCTGAAAAGGGCTTGTAACATCAGCTAAATTTTTTTTCTATTTCGTCCATCGTGTAAGTAATAATTACGGGTTTTCCCGATGGAGAAATAAAGGGTGTTTCACAAGCAAACAATTCATCGACCAAACGGTTCATTTCCTCATTTGTCAGTTTTTTTCCTGCCTTTATGGCAATGGAAGATGACAGTGAACGTGCCAAAGATTCATATTTGTTCTTCCTTATTTCAGAAGAATGATGCTTTAATTCCTCCAGCATTTTCTCAATTAATCCGACCGGATTCGCATCCCCAGCTTCTGCTGGTGTCCCGTTAATGGCAATGGAATTTCCTCCCATTTCACTGATGTCAAATCCCAAATGCTTCAGGTCCTCGTTCAACTCGCGGATCAGGGATAAATCGGCAGGACTTAAATCCATCATAGATGGAAATAACTGTTGCTGGGTCATACCCGTATGCTGCGCAAGCGAAACAATGAAACGCTCAAATAAAATCCGATCATGCGCACGATTCTGGTCAATAAGCCAAAAGCCGGATTTTACCGGACATAAAATGTATTTCCGGTGCAACTGTATGGTTATCCGCTCGCGTTCCTCTTCTTCTTCCTGTTCAAATATTTTAGGTTGTACAGGTTGATTGGTATTCATGATTTTATAAACCTCCTCCCATTGCTCAGAAGAAGCAGGTTTATTTAAATAGGCAGATGATGAGGACGAAGTTTTGGAAGCGCCACTGTTCTTTTTTTCTTGTTCAAATGGATTATAATTCGGATCAACTTTTATTACTGGTTGAACAATGGGACGATCTTTCTCCGGTAAAGGAAGATCGATAGCGGTTTCCGTATTAAAATCGATTGCAGGAGAAATATTGTATAATCCAATGGCTCTTCTTGCAGCAGAATGTAAAATAGCGTAAATACTTTTTTCATCCTCAAACTTAATTTCAGTTTTGGTTGGATGAATATTTACATCAATACTTGCAGGTGGAACATCCAGGTAAACAAAATAAGATGGGAAATTTTCTTTTAAAATAATTCCCTCATAGGCTTTGTGAATGGAATGGTGGAGATAAGGACTTTTGATAAAGCGGTCGTTGACAAAGAAAAATTGCTCTCCACGGGTTTTTTTTGAGAATTCCGGTTTTAAAAGATATCCTTTAATGTGCACAATATCCGTATGCTCTTCAATTGGAACCAGGCGTTCATTGTAGCTTTTTCCAAATATGGCAACTATACGTTGACGAATATTCCCTGCCGGTAAATTGAATATTTCATTTCCGTTGTGGTTGAGTTCAAAATGCACTTCGGGGTGTACCAGTGCCACACGTTCAAATTCATCAAGCACATGCTTGAATTCAACATTATCTGATTTTAAAAAGTTTCTTCGGGCCGGAATATTGAAGAATAGATTTTTTACCAAAAAGGTAGTGCCATCCTGACATTGATCTTCTTCAATGGACTTTATTTCTGATCCTTCAATAATGATTTTTGTCCCCAGAGCATCATTCTTTCGTTTAGTTTTGAGTTCTACCTGTGCCACCGCTGCAATGGAAGCCAATGCCTCACCTCGAAATCCTTTGGTGCGTATTGCAAATAAATCGGAAGCTTCTTTTATTTTACTGGTAGCATGCCGTTCAAAACATAAACGGGCATCTTCTGCTGACATCCCTGTTCCGTTATCCATTACCTGAATAAGTGTTCTACCGGCATCTTTAATCAGCATTCTGATTTTCGTTGCTCCGGCATCTATGGAATTCTCTAAAAGTTCCTTTACGGCAGATGCAGGACGCTGAACCACCTCGCCGGCGGCAATTTGATTGGCAATGGAGTCGGGAAGAAGTTGTATAATGTTCGACATGGTTATTCAGTCCTCAGAAAAAGCTGTCCCAAAGCTCTAGTCTCTTAATGGCATACAAACAAACACCAACTAAACCTGCTATAAGAACAAGCAAACGAACATGACGATCGCGGGCATCTCTCGTAGCATGATTTTTCGACTGCCAACGGCTGTTCATATTGTCACGGAAATTAAATTCCCGTCTTACTTTTTCAGGATCAGTTCCTGTTTTTTCCGAATGGGAGCGAACAAGGTCATCCAAACGTTCTTTTCTTTCGTTGTAATAACGCGGCGTGTACGAAAACTTTTTCGGATCGCGAACTTTAAAAAATCTGGACTTTAGACTAAACATAGGATAGATTTTACAAAAATACACTTCTTTCCTCTATAAACGAATTTTCATTGATAATATGCGTAGAAATGTGAATTCTTAACCAACGGTCATGTTGTTGCGTATCCGGTTTTCGTTCACCTGGTGATGTTGAAAATTCACCTGCCCATGTACGTTTTTAGGACCTTAGCCTGTGTATTTTCGGTTCAATTCTTGTTATTCCCTAAGCATGAGGAGTTTTTTTAAATGGTTGAGTGTGTCGTTCCTGCTGGTGCTGGTCACTGCATTTGTGTGGAAACCGGATGAGGGAGCAGGGTTTCGGTTGAATCCCATTTGGAACATAAAGCCCCGATTCCTTGATGCAGATAAGCATTGGGCCGACTCCGTACTTTCTACCATGACGCTCGATGAAAAAATTGGTCAGCTTTTCATGGTTGCTGCCTATTCTAATCGCGATTCGAGTCACCAGAAGGAGATCATTTCCCTCATAGAAAATCAAAAAATTGGTGGATTGATATTCTTTCAGGGTGGACCAGTTCGTCAAGCCCAGTTAACCAATTTATACCAGCAAAAAAGTAAAGTTCCCCTGATGATTGGTATCGATGGGGAATGGGGATTGGCCATGCGATTGGATAGCACCGTAAAATATCCCAAGCAAATGACCTTAGGTGCATTATCCAACGATACCCTGATTTACCTGATGGGACTTGAAATCGGAAGAGAATGCAGAAGAATGGGGATTCATATCAATTTCGCACCTGTTGTGGATGTGAATTCTAATCCGAAGAATCCGGTAATCAATTTTCGTTCGTTTGGCGAGGACCGATACAATGTGGCCCGGAAATCCTTTGCGTATATGCTGGGATTACAGGATCGATTTGTATTGGCTTGTGCCAAACATTTTCCCGGGCACGGTGATGCGTCCACAGATTCGCATTTGACCTTACCGGTGATTGATAAAAGCAAAAAGCAATTGGATTCACTGGAACTTTATCCTTTTCGCTTTTTAATCCGATCCGGATTATCCAGTGTTATGGTAGCGCATTTGTATGTTCCCTCATTAGAGAAAACAGAAAATTTAGCTACTACTTTATCAAAAAAGGTCGTTGCTCAATTACTGAAAAAGGAAATGCAATTCGAGGGCCTTGTTTTTTCAGATGCGCTTAATATGAAAGGGGTAAGTGCTTTTTACAAACCCGGTGAAGTAGAATTAAAGGCACTACTTGCAGGAAATGATGTGTTGTTATTTGCGGAAGATGTTCCTAAAGCGGTGGCCTTGATAAAAGAATCAATTCGTAAAAAGGAAATATCCGAAGAAGAAATTGAAAGCAGATGCAGAAAAATATTACTGGCAAAAAAATGGGTAGGACTGGATAAAGAAAAACTGGTTAAAACAGAAAATCTGTACAGCGATTTACATACCCCTTTTTCTGAATGGATTTCACGACGTTTATACGGTGAGTCGATGACCTTATTGGAGAATAAAAATAACATTCTCCCCATTATGCGATTGGATACTTCCAGAATTGCTGTTTTAACAATAGGTGATACCTTGAATAACTCCTTTATGCAATCCTGCGAAAAATATGCTTCAATCGATAAATACGCAGTTTCTCTTCAACCCGGAGGAGCAAATGTGGGAGAATTGATTTCATCCTTGAAGAAAAATGATTTAATTCTTATTAGTCTTCATCCTTCTACCAATTCCCCGGAAAAAAACTATGGAATTACAAAAGAAGCTGTTGGTTTAATCAATCAGTTGAATCAAAATAAAAAAGTGGTTGTTGCCTATTTTGGGAATGTTTACGGACTTTCTCATTTCCCGGGTGCAAGTTTATTGGATGCATTGGTGATGTGTTATGAAAATTCCCCATTAGGGCAGGATTTGGCAGCGCAGGCAATTTTTGGGGGAATTGGATTACATGGACAACTACCGGTAACGGCTTCCAGGTATTTTAAACTCAATGACGGATTATGTTATGAAGGCGGAATTCGATTTGAATACACCATTCCTGAAGTCTTTGGTATTAAGCGCGAATATTTTAATAAAATAGATTCATTAGCCACCCTTGGCATTCGGGAAAAGGCCTATCCGGGGTGCCAGATTTTTATTGCCAAACACGGAAAAGTAATTTACAATAAGGCCTTCGGTTATCACACCTATGATAGTACCCGCGCGGTAAAAACGGATGATATTTATGATCTGGCATCCGTTACCAAAATTACTTCTACTGTAGCTGTATTAATGCATTTGGTAGATCAGAAAAAATTTGATCTGGATAAAACCTTGGGAGATTATATTCCCGAATTACTCGATTCAAGTGATTATTCTAAAATTGTCATTAGAAAAATGCTTGCGCATGAGGCAGGATTGGTTCCATGGATCCCTTTTTATACAAAGACACTCATCAAAGGCAAACCGGATCCCAAAATTTACCGAACTACACCTTCAGATAGTTTTCCTTATCGTGTTGCCGACAATATGTATATTTTAAAATCGTATCAGGATTCGATTTTAAACGATATTAAACACACATCACTTCGTGGGCAAAAAAATTATTTGTATTCGGATGTTGGTTATTATCTGCTAAAAATCATTATCGAAAAAATTACCAGCACAAAATTAGATCATCTGGCAGATTCATTGTTTTATCGTCCGCTAGGTGCAAGCACATTAACCTACAATCCCAGAACAAAATTTCCATTGGATAGGATTCCACCGGAAGAGGATGATAAAGTGTTCAGAAAACAATTAATTCATGGCGACGTGCACGATCAGGGTGCGGCGATGTTGGGTGGTGTTGCTGGTCATGCTGGTTTATTTGCCAATGCCAATGACTTGGGGAAAATGATGCAAATGATGATGAATTACGGGACTTATGGTGGACAAAAATTCCTTTCCAGAAGTGTAGTTCTTGATTTTACACGTTGCCAGTTTTGTCCAGGAAATAGGAGGGGCGCAGGATTCGATCGTCCGGTAATGCAGGATGGATTAGGTCCAACCTGTAATTGTGTTTCAGCCGAAAGTTTTGGTCACACCGGATTTACCGGAATCACGGCATGGGCGGATCCCGGTGAGGATGTCATCTATTTGTTTTTATCCAATAGAAGTTATCCGGTTGCCGATAACAATAAAATTTTGAAAATGGGATTAAGAACGGATATTCAACAGGCCATCTATGATGCCATTCGGAAATCGAGAAATCACCAATAATTTATTCCAGTAATTTTTTTAGTTTCTCCATCGATTCCTGATTTTCCGGAATGTTTTTCAGTGAAGAAATTACTTGTTGTTTTTCTAAGCGGGTAAGATGCCAGCTCAGGGAAGTTCGTTGTTTTTCGTTCTGAATCATATGGAAATTCACTACGTCGAGCGGACAATCCAACCACGACGAAGCATATTGTAACAGCTGATCATTATCGAAATCCTGTGTGTTAAAAATGTTATCGTATAAATTTCCAAGCGGTTTTACGAGGAGTTTCATCACCGAATTTTTTTTGAGAGGCTCATCCACTTCTTTCTGACGATCTCTAACCTGAATGAAAACGACACCATCTGTATTTGAACTGATCCAGTTTCTGAATACATAAATATAGCGCAACGCCAAACGAATGCCATAATTGTCGCGATAACCTGCGTCCATCACCTCAATCGTTGGTTCGGATGGTAAGGTTACCATTGGCATTACATATGGAAATGATGCATTCATTCGAATGGCAGAACTATACCTTAAATTCCATGCATTTTGATGTTCAAACATTTTGGTAAATTCAATGTATTCCTGTCCCGGAATATTATCGAAATCGATTTCAGGTTGGCAGTTCGTTAAATAGGAAACCGGCTGGGAAGAAATGATTAATCGTCGTCCATCGTTGATGATAGTCGGACAAAACATCATGGTTGGAATTTCCGAATTTCGTTCAGGAACGATATAGTCATACAAGCGCTTATCAAAGGCAGAATCGAGGTTAATGTTGAGTTGCTTTTCGAACATATAACCGCGGTCGATGGTGTAGGAGTAGGGGCCATCACTAAAGTGACGATAACGAATGAAAATGTCGTTGGTAGCTATTGTAAATGCCACCGGATTTAAAATATCCTGAGAAATTTTATCAATGTATTTTTTATCGTTTCGGTGAATATCTGCTTCTGTTTTCTCTCTCAAAAACAGTTCACGGTAATAAGCTGCACCAATCATTCCTCCCGACGAACCCGTAATTAAATGGGTGCGGTCCATCAGTGTTCCGTTTAACGTACTATCTACATTTTGCAATACATTCAGTGTCCATAATGCAGAACGTATTCCTCCTCCGGATGTGCAGATCACTACAAATTTTGGTTTAGCCTTATCGCCGGTGAGAAGTTTATTGTTTTTCGCCCGCCATTGGTTAAGCGACTCCAAACCATAATTCATATCCTTTTTATGCATCTTTTTGTCCGACTGCATTTCATGGATTGTACTCAAATTATAGGTGGCTTGTTTACCACTGTAATCTAACCCGTAGGCGAAATTTTTATACGAGAATAATTCGGTGTGCAGCGATAAATAATTCAATAGAATTAATAGTCCGATCATAAAGGTAAAGGTCCAACCCCGCAACCAGCTGTACACTGCACTAATGATCATAATTAACATGGTAAACACCAGTAAAACACTGGCGCCTGCAGGAATCAGGAAGTAGGAATTTTCACCCATCGATCCAAATAACAAAAAGGAAATAACCATCACGATTTCGAAGATGGAGGCATTGATGTGATTTTGTGCTAAAACCCGTTTTAAAAGTTCCGTATCATAATGCTTACTTTCCCTTGCAATTTTAATTCTGAAAGGAGATGCCATGTAAGTCTCCACGTTCCAACCATGTTCGGTATTAAATAATTCATACCATTTAATTTTTTTATGGAGCGTGGTTTGTATGCCTTTCGATTTGATTTCTTCCTCCATGGCTTCTTCCGTTTTGCCACTGAGTTTGTAAAAATCTTTATTGGTTTTAAAGAAATAATACATGGAGAAAAAGAAAAACACAAACAAGCCGGTGAAAAATCCCGACATGTTCCGGATAATATTGCCAACCGGTTCTAATTCTTTATTGTATTGGAAATGGACCGCCTGGTAAACATATAATAGAATAAAGGCGGCAGGAATAATAAAATTATTAATGCTGAATTTGTAAAATGGTTTCGATACGGTGGCGATGAATGAGAATTTATATCCGTGCATTACATAGCTGTACATGTTAAAGGCCATAATAAATCCGGCACATGAAAAGCCCATGATAAAATGACTCATAAATCCCACTTCACCTAAGTATTCAGGATATAAAAACAAATAGGCGAGACCGAATTTAGAACCCAGTGAATGAGTAATAATCCCAAATAAAACTAACCAGAATAATAGGAGAAAATGGTTTCTCTTAAAATGAAGAAACATGAGTTGAAGTGGAAAGAAAAAAAAGATCCTTCTAAGTCCAGTGTGTATGTTGATCTTTTCTTCCACTCCCAATCTGAATTATTCCTGATACGACGCGAGGTCGAAATAGGTTCGGTTAAATTATGGTTTATTGTTAATGACCTTCATCAGGTCGCTCACCATGTAGCTGAGCGTTTTTCCGTGGATACCGGCATCCTCTTTTGAATGGCAGGGAGCTCCTTCCGGAAAATGAGCATAGGCCAAATCAACATTTTTCCCAATGTACATGATCATTTTTCTGGCAGTCTCCACCGAAAATCCACTCTCTGTCATTGCTGAACTTGGAAATCCGGCCACCGAATCCAAATCAAACTCCAGTCCTCGAAATCCATTACCGCCAAAACGAATTAATTCCAGTAATCGCTCTTCTAAAACAAATTCCCCTCTCAACCAGGCATCATAAGTGAAATAGGACATGTTCGAATTTTGATCGAGCTGCTGAAGCAGATACTCAGAGTTATAGCTTTCATGGAGTCCCGCTACAGCGTAGGTAGAAATGAGATGTTCATGCATGGCATAGGAAAAACCGTTCCCACTGTGGCGGCCTTCCTGTGGACGAATATCCGAATGGGGATCTACATTAATAATTGAAATGGTTTGCTGTTTCGCTTCAAACCAGGATTTAATTATCGGGTAAGCATTGTTATGTCCACCCCCAATTACAATGGGCAAATAACCCTTAGCGAAAATCGGTTTTAACACTGAAACGACCTTATGATCCAGCGCCTCAACTTCGGATCTCAATTGTTCGGTGGATAAATCCGATTTGTTTTTCCATTCCTCACAATCCACTTCACCGGCAATCATGATTTCGCTTCCGCTAAGAAAACGGTTGGACTGAATATTTAGGAATTTCGATAAAAACACTTCCCACATCTCCTGCGATCCAGCCCGACCTCCATTTGCTCTGGGACCAAAATCTTCGGGAATTCCAATTAGAACAAATCGAATTTGATCAGGCCAATTTTCAATGGATGCGTAATCTCCTGAAAAATGAACCTCTTCACCCAACTTTTTCTCTCCTTTACGGATAGATACAAGTTGCAAACCTTCACTGCGTGATATGGTTTTTAGATTTTTCACTTTATTCTTTTTGTAAAAATAGAATTAATAATTTGTTCATAGAATAAAAGTTATTTCACTGTTATTCAGTGATGTATGCAGATTAATCGATAAAGTAGTCAATTCTTACATTTTCAAAAATTGGTTGATTCCTTTAGTCGTTTGATAGTCCAAATCTTGCGATTGGTCAGATTTTAATTCCCGGTTAATAACTCTTTTGGTTTTCAACTCGTTTCTGTGCTCAGTTTCAATAAATTTGTCGAACCAAAATACGTGTTTATGGTTAAAAAATTACTCTTGGTGTTATTCGTGCTTGTTTCCGGCATGAGCTACGCTGTAACAAACAATTCCGGATTCGGATATTTTCAGATAACCTATGCCAGTGATTGTGCTCCGGTAAACGTCAGCTTTACCAATTTCGGGTATCCTGGTGCTACCAATTACAAATGGTACTTCGGAGATGGTTCGCCGGTGAATACCACGATGTCGCCCTCGCATACATTTGCGAATGCTGGTGTCTACACAGTGCAAGTTGAATATTATGGTCCTTCAGGAAATTTTCTGGCGAACGACTATTACTACTTGTATTTAAACGGTGATCCCAATGGAATTAACACCTACGCCAATCAAGGTTGTGTTGGCGACCGCATGGTGTTTTTTCTAAACTTCGGAGATCCGAACTCAATTTACAATGTTTATACCTATACCTACAACTACGGTGATGGTAATGTTGAAACACATCCTTATTCGTCTTCAGAACATACTTACAATAGTCCCGGAACGTATAACGTTTCCATTACTGTAAATACGCCTTGCGGAACATTTATTGAAAACACAACCATTACCATTGGAACCAATGTTCCCATGACAACAGGTTGGTTCGATATGTGGCCGAATAACATTTGTCCGGGAGATATGGCCTATGTCAATTACGGTGGTTCATCCACTCAATTTATCACCTTTGGTGATGGTACATTTGGAACAGATCCATACAACCATACCTACAATACTCCGGGTGTTTATCCGGTTACTGCAACACTGACAAATGGTTGTGGTAATTCTCAAACGTTTTACGATACGGTATATGTTTCAAATAATATTCAATTTGATCCATATTCTCCAATCAATTTCTGGCACGACAATGCTGCTTGTCCGGGAATGACGGTCAACTTCCAGGCATCTGCGCAATATTCTTCAGTGCTTTGGCAGTTCCCTGATGGTACCACTTCAAGCCAATTTGAGCTTGATAAACTTATCAATCAATCATTCGCAAATCATTCAATTTATTTAACAGTTACCAATGGATGTGGTTTCGACACTACGGTTCAGTCTCAAATCAATATTGTGAGCACCATGCCGGTTACTGACATCGATCTTTTTGCTCCTCCTACCGTATGTACAGGTGGCGAGTTCTTATTCACAGCTGATGGAAATGACTCACCGCCGGATAATGTAACTTACACTTGGGATTTTGGAGACGGAACAACAACCAATGATTATTCAGGTACACACATTTTTGCAAATTCAGGAACCTATACCATTACGCTCACAGCAGTGAATGCATGTGGTTCGGATTCTACGCAAACCATGACGGTAACTGCGGGTAACAACGTGGCTCCGGATCCTAATTACACACAGATTATGGTTGCACCGGAAGATGGAGCATGTGTAGGTGATTCGGTATTAATTGTGGTTTATCCCGGATTAGAAGGTGATTATTTCTTCGATTTTGGTGATGGTACTAACTCCAATTCCTATAGCTTCCTGAATGTGTTTGGAAGAGAATATGCATATACCAAACACCGTTATAATGCATCAGGTACTTATACTGTAACGGTTACTTACACCAACTCATGCGGATTATCGGTTACCAAATCGTTAGATTATAATATCGGTTCAAGTATTCCTGCTTCAGCCGAAGTATTGTATGATCCTTCACAAAATGTCTGCTTCGGAGATCCCGTTTCTTTTAGTGCATTTGGAGGTACTTCTTACGAATGGAATTTCGGTGATAACACAGGAACTTTAGTTACCACCAACACATTTATTCCGGTAGAACATACCTACGCTGTTCCTGGTCCGTATAATGTAACTGTTCGCGTTACCAACGCTTGTGGTAATACAGATATAGCAACCGTAAATGTGGTTGTTCCTGATAATAGAATCAATTTAACAACAAGTTCTGTAGATGCACAATGCGGACAAGAATCCGGAAAAGCTATTGCAGTTATTTCAGGCGGAAATCCTCCGTATAGCGTTACCTGGTCCAATGGCGACACTGGGGTATTAATTGATAGCCTTGCTTCAGGAATCTATGTGGCTAACGTAACCGATAGCAAAGGTTGTTACAATTTCGCTTTAGCCACAGTGAGTGATGCCCAGGCTCCTGCTATTGTGGTTAGTAATGTGGTAGATGTAACTTGTTATGGGGCTTCTAATGGCGTTATTGACATTCATGTGATCGGAAGCACTGGTCCATTTACTTATCAATGGAGCAATGGAGCAAATTCAGAAGATATTTCAAACCTGGCTGCTGGCCCATATGAAATCACCGTTACCGATGCCTATGGATGTAAAGCAGTAGAATCCATTGAAGTTGGTAGTCCTGGTGAAGTAACCGTTAGCTTTATTACTCAATCTGCAGATTGCGGTGCTAATAACGGAATGATTCAGGCAGTAGCCAATGGAAATTCAGGTCCATTTACCTATGTATGGTCTACCGGAACACTGGATGATGAATTATTCAATCTCGGAGCAGGAATCTACACTGTAAATGTAATCGATCAAAATGGCTGCCTGGTAACCGAAAGTGTTGCACTGAGTGAAGTTGACACAACAGCGGGACAATCATTTGGAGGTCCGGCCATTTTAACCAGTTCTATTTCAGATTTGGATTGTAATGGACCAGGTTCTACGATCGATATTGAAATCGTACAATCTTCAGGAAATCTATCCTACAATTGGAGTACTGGTGCAACCACTCAGGATGTCACAGTAAGTTCTGTTGGAGATTATAGTGTGATGGTAACAGACAATACCACCGGTTGTAAAGCTTATGAGTTATTTACAATTTCTCATGCAGCTCCAAACGGACAAGAAATCTGTATGGTTACTGTCGATTCCATGTACTCGTTCAATAAAGTGGTTTGGGAAAAAGAAATTACAACTCAGATTTCTCATTATAACGTATACCGTGAGTCATCTCAAAACGGACTTTACTATCTTATCGGAACAGTACCTTACGACAGTTTGAGTTTATATAACGACTACGTTGCTAATCCTATGATCACTGCCTGGAGATATAAAGTTGCAGCAGTTGACTATTGTGGTGAAGAATCATCATGGAGTGCGCTTCATAAGACTATCCACGTTAACCAAAACTTAGGATTAGGAGGAGTTGTCAACCTGATTTGGGATCATTACAAAGGATTCGATTACACAACTTATACCATTATTCGTTATACCGACGCTAATGGCTGGCAAACGATAGGTTCGGTTTCTTCTGCAAATACATCATTTACTGATCCAACCCCACCTTCAGATCCAAGTTTATTCTATGTAATTGAAACCAATCCTACAGTAGGCTGTGTTTCTACACGTGCAATCAATAACAACAGTACCCGGTCTAACCGCACACAAAACTCAGTAATGTCGCCCGCTGCTTCAGTAGGCGAAATATTGGGAAGCATCGAAGGAATGGCCATTTTCCCTAATCCAAATGATGGTCAATTTACCCTTCAGGCTGATTTTGTATCTGCGGATCAGGCAACTATCGAACTGTATTCCATGGATGGAAGAGTTATCTCAGCATGGCAAATCAATGCCGGACAAGGAAGATATTCCAGATCCATCGATATGAGTTCAGAGCCTGCAGGTATCTATTTTGTTCGCATCAGTAACGGAACATCCTCCTTTGTTAAAAAGGTAATCATCCGTTAATACAGGATAAATTTTCTAAACAGACCCCCGGAATTGCTCCGGGGGTTTGTTATTTTAGGAAAAAACGGCCATTTTTACGCTTCCTAATAATATTGATTGCGACTGATTTTCAGATATAGTTCCATTTTTATTCTTTTCATGTTTGCGCAAAACGCGTGGGCATGGGGCGATGAAAAAGGCGGATTGAACATAAGGAACTATTCTCCCCAAGAATATGGCGCACACGCTCAAAATCTTTGTATTACTCAGGACAAACGCGGAATCATGTACTTCGGTAATAATTCAGGCGTGTTACAATACGACGGTAATTACTGGACTTTAATTGATATTTCCGCAGGTAAAAGTGTTACCCAATTAGCCGTTGATTCTTCGGGTGTGGTTTATGTTGGAGCAGATGAAGATTTAGGATATTTATTACCGAATGCTAATGGAAAATTGGTGTTTCATTCACTGTTATCCAAATTGCCGAAAGAGGTAGAAACACTGGAGCGCTTTGTTGGTGTTTTCCCATCTGATTCTGGTGTTTATTTTATCACCAGAAAATACGTTTTATTTTATAACAAGAAATCCTTTTCGGTTATTGAACCCGAAGCACAAATTCATAATTCCTTTTTAGTCGGAGATCAAATTTTTCTGACGTTAAAAATAATTGGAATTCATTATTTGAAACAAGGAAAACTGGTAGCTCTTCCAGGGACAGAGGCCTTGCAAAACACCAATATTTACGATATTTCCATGTTCCGCGGGAATATGGTAATTACCACTTCCGACGATGGAATTTATGTTTACAGAGGCAATCATTTACAATTGGTGAATAAGGAAATTGTAAATGTGTATAATGCCATCAATGTATTTAACACCTATTACGCTGTTGGTTTATATGGCGATGGATTAGTTGTCCTGAATAAAAATTTCGAAAAGGAATTTTTCTTTGGATTAAACAATGGACTGCAAGACGGAACGATTTCCGATATTTTTGTGGACCGTGAAAATAATTTATGGTTAGCGCTTGTTCGAGGTATTGCTAAAATTGAACTGATTTCTCCTATATCCTTGCACAACTTTAATACAGGATTAAATGGAACGGTAGAAGACGTAATTCGACACAAGGGAAAAATTTATGCATCCACCTTGAATGGTGTTTTTTACATGGATCCAGCAGCAGAGGGGGAAAAGAAATTTAAACAAGTTCAGAATTTATCCATCGATTGCTATGGCATGTGCAATTTCATTCTGGAAGGCGACACTGTTCTGTTGATTTCGGGTGTAGATGGAGTTTACGAAATGTTACCCGGAAATATTCCTCACAAAGTGATGGAAGGAGCACCTTGGAATGTGCAACAATCCATATCCTATAAAAACCGCGTAATCGTAGCAGAGTATGGTGGATTATCATCGTTTGTGCGCAAAGAAGGAAAGTGGGTTACCGAAGGAATGGTGGAAGGCATTGAAGGTGATATTTTCAATTTCGTTGAAAAGAAAAACGGCGAACTCTGGTTAGGGACTTCAGACATCGGCGTTGTTAAAACCGATACCCGCGTATTTACCGATAAAAACACAAAAATCATATTTTACGATTCCACTTCAGGCATTCCTTCCGGGCTGGTTTATTTAACGCTGGATCCAAACGATAATGTGGTTTTTGGTACCGACAATGGCATTTTTCAGTTTAATGAAAAGCAAAAAAAATTCTATAAGGATAAAAAATACGATATAAAATCACCTACCGGAAAAACAGGAATTCACCGGGTGAACTTTGATAAAAAAGGTCATTTATGGACCTCTGTTTTCTATTCAGGAAACAGTTACGATGTTATGTTTTATAAAAATAATAACTGGTACAAAACACCATTTTTAAGATACAACGGCGAGATTGTTCATGCCATGTATCATGAATCGGATGGAACAACGTGGATTGGATCAGCTTCCGGCTTGTTGCGTTTCGACCAGAATTTCCAGAAAGAATATGAATCGCTTTTCGATGTTTCGATTCGTGAGGTAAGAGGAGGAAATAAACTGATTTTTGAAGGAGCATTTTTTAATTCCGATTCACTTCCTGTTTCTGACCAACCGGATTGGTTTGTACCTGAATTAGCGTATACCAACAACAATTTAGAGATTAAATTTTCGGCACTCTCGTTTTTCGATGAGAAAGCTACTTTGTTTTCATTTATACTCGAAGGGCAGGACAATGAATGGAGTCGCTGGTCTTCATCTTCATCAGCTACCTTTACCAACATCCACGAAGGAGAATATATCTTTCGGGTGAAAGCCAGAAATGTATATGGTGTTGAATCGGAAGAAGCAACCTTCCGTTTTATCATTTTGCCTCCATGGTACCGAACCATTTGGGCTTATATCGCTTATATTATTTTCTTCATCGCTTTTGTTTGGGGAGCAATTTCTGTTTCAACCAGAAGTCTGAAACGTATTATCCAGGAGCGTACGGCAGAGATAGTACACCAAAAAGAAGAGATTGAAAAACAAAAGGAAATTGTAGAGGAAAAGAACAAGGATATTCTCGATAGTATTAAATACGCGAAACGCATTCAGGATGCTATTCTTCCGGAAGAGGAAACCATGAAAGATGTAATGGGCAAGGACCTCTTTGTTCTATTCCGTCCTAAGGATATCGTTTCGGGTGATTTTTACTGGATGAAAGTGAAGGGGCCGAAAGTCCTTTTTGCAGCCGTAGATTGCACTGGTCATGGTGTACCCGGAGCATTCGTATCCATTGTAGGGAATAATGGCTTAAATCGGGCCGTAAATGAGTTTGGATTGGTGAAACCTGCCATGGTGTTGGATAACCTGGCTGTTAATGTTGAGGAGAGTTTCCGTCAGCAGGGTCATTCCGAGGTACGCGATGGAATGGACATATCGCTTTGCAGTTTAGAAATGTTGGGCTTTAATCAGGCAAAACTGGAGTGGAGTGGAGCTAACAATCCGATTTGGATTATTAAGGGCGAAAATCCGACAGAAGTGCTGGAGGTTAAGGCCGATAAACAACCGATTGGAAAATTTGAAAACAGAAAACCATTTACCAATCACGAATTTGATCTGGTGAAAGGCGATACCATTTATATTTTCACAGATGGATTTGCGGATCAGTTTGGTGGACCACAAGGCAAAAAATTCAAATATTCTCAGCTGAAAGAACTCTTATTGTCACTTCAGAATTTATCCATGGCCAATCAACGCCAAATCATCAGCGATAAATTCGATGAATGGAAAAACGAATTGGAGCAAATTGATGATGTCTGCATCATCGGTGTACGCATCTAAGCAAAAAAAAAGGCTTCCGTTAGGAAGCCTTTTCATTACAAACAATATGATTATACATCGCGGGTTTTGATGATAACTTTACATCCACCACCTGGAGTTCCACCACCTCGCTTATTCATGGTGAAGATTAAATCGCGTATGATGGCAATTTCATCTGTAGTAGGGGTTCCGTCTACAGCCAGGTTGGTAATCATTCTAGCTTTGGTAGCCGTTCCTGTTTCATCGGTTTCATACGATACGCCATCATTGTTGCTGATGTTATCTTTTAATACGTCGCCCTTGTAGGCCACTTCTTTGGCACCGGGTGATGGCAGAATGGTAGCTTGTGTACGATCTGCAGAAATTCCATAAATAATACCTGTGTTCATGATGTGTTTTTTTTAGGTTCTCTACAATACTAAAAAAAGAAAACTATATTTACTAGCGATGAGGGTACTGAAATTACATCTGTTTTTGACCTTTTTTGGGCTGATTCTTACATTTTCGGGTAAGGCGGAGAATGCGAAACTTGACTCACTTAGCCTTGAACTTGAGCGTGCTAGGTCGGTTGAAGCTAAACTTAATATTCTATATGCGATTTCAGTAAATTATAATTTCATTAATCCGGATTCGGCAGTTCTCATCAGTTCTAAAGGAATTGAACTATCCGAGCAAAATCATCAAATTTTATTAGAAGCTAAATTTAAATCTTCACTGGCCGATGCGCATCGGATTAAAGGTAATTATCAAGTAGCAATCAATTTATTATTAGAGGCCATTAACATTTTTGATGCTAATAATGATGAATTAGGGATGGGAGATTGCTACAATAAAATTGGAGCGGTATATATTGAATTAAATCAGTTTGAAACAGCAATTGACTATTTTTTAAAATCATTAGTAAAATTTGAACACCAAAAAAACTTAAAAGGAATTTCGAATTGTCTAAACAATCTTGGTGCTAGCTATTTTTACCTTGAAGAATATGAGAAAGCAATTGATTTTTTTAAGAGGTCACTTTCAGTTGAAGAGCAAAATAATAGTAAACAAGGTGTTTGTGAAGGATTAATGAATATTGGTGCTGTATATCACGGATTAAATAACTATGAATTAGCAGAAAAATATTTTATTGATGCGCAAATAATTGCAAAGGAAATTAATGACAAATCTTTAGAAAGTAATCTACTAAATAACATCTCACAAATTCAACTTGATATTAAAGATTATCATGCGGCTATTGAAAACTTAAAAAGGGCAGTTGCACTTGCTTTAGAATCGGGAAATTCGGATGATTTAGATACCTACTTAGTTAATTTAAGCGCAGCCTATGCGAGGGCGGGCGACTACCTTTCTGCATACCATACTTCACAGGATTTAATTGTTCACCGCGATAGTATCTTAAGTGTAGAAAACCAACGATCCATTGCGGAAATGACCACCAAATACAAGGCGGATCAAAAGGAAAAAGAAAATCAGATTTTACGTCAGAATGCGGTGATTTCCGATTTGGAAATTGAAAATCAGCGTTGGTGGATGTATGGAATTTCATCAGCACTTTTTGTAATGGTGGTTATCGGATTTTTAATCTTCTGGGCTTATCGTCAGAAACAAAAAGCCAATGTGATTTTAAAAGAACAACGGGATACCATTGCCATGCAAAAAAAGGATCTGACAGATTCTATTCAGTATGCCCGTCATTTACAAGATGCCATATTACCGGAAGATGATTTTCTAAAAGGCGTTTTTGCGGAATCATTTATTTATTATCAGCCAAAAGATATTGTGTCGGGCGATTTTTATTGGTTTCACGAAAGTGAAGAATATATTTTTCTTTCCGTTGCAGATTGTACCGGACATGGCGTTCCGGGGGCAATGGTAAGTATGGTTTGTCACAATGCTATTCAGCGGACCGTAACCGAATTCAATATTATTGAAACAGGAAAAATTCTCGATCATGTTTCAGAGTTAATTGAAAAAACCTTTTCAGGAAATAATCACTCGGTGCATGATGGAATGGATATTTCATTGTTGAGGATTACAAAAAAAGACCTCTCCATTCAATGGTCAGGAGCCAATAATCCATTATGGATATTAAGGAAAGATGCAGAAGAAATGGATGTAATTCGTCCAAACCCTCAGCCCATCGGTTCATTTTTCGAGCGCAGTTTATTTACCACCAATCACGACCAATTACAACGAGGCGATACCTGTTATCTATTCTCCGATGGTTATGTTGATCAGTTTGGTGGTCCCACAGGTAAAAAATTTAAAACTGGTAACCTGAAAAAACTGTTTTGTGCCTTATCAAAAACAACACTTCAACACCAACAGGAAATTCTCATCAATACACATATTCAATGGAAAGGTGAGATGGAACAGGTGGATGATATTTGCGTTTTAGGAGTTCGGATTTAATAAAAACAGCGCTTGTTTATTGCTGTAATTTTTCATTTTTCTAAACGTTCTGTTCCGAACGGCATTGACAGATTTTACAAATTGGAAAAATGATATTCCTGCTGTTTTAAATATTTTACGGTGATCCTTCCAAACCATTAGAATAGCACCTTGGGTAAGTACCCAATGATGAAATAAAATCCAGGCCCTCCGGAAGGAATTTCGTTTCTCATAAAAATGAGACAAGGTATAGGCCTGAAATTCCAAATGGTATTCCTCATCCGAAAGAATCTGAATACAAATATCATTCAGCGTTTCAGATTTTGTACAATGTCTCAATGCATCGTAATACACAGCGGCCACCATTTCGGCTGTGACCAATATGTAAACCGAATGTTCGATGGTCCCCCAGGAACGTATTTTTCGGAATACCGAATCGCTGAAATTTTTTCGGTTGGGAGGAATACCGTTTTCTTTCATAAAAACAGCGAGAATTTTCGCATGGTTTTGTTCTTCCCGTATAAAGGAGTGGATGGTTTTTAAATAGGATGCATCTCCCCATTCTTTTGCGGCGTGAATTAGATTTCTTCCTTCCGAATTTTCTCCCCGCTGAAAGATGGCAATGGATTTTCCAATGATGGATTTTTCTTTGGGACTAATCCAACTTGAGGAATCAAAAAGAATGTGATCGAAATGACCTTTGTTCGATTCGAAATGATTGTACCAGTGATCAAATTTTCCGTTCATGTTTTTGCTTTGGAGGCAAACGGAAAATTGAAGCGAAGAATTACTTCATTAACATTATTTGTGAATCGCCAGGGCAGAGGATGGTTTCCACATTCCTCGTTTTTCGAGCGCTGCTTCTACAAAATCGAAGGTGGAAAGAATATCTGCATTTCCATTTACAACAGCTACATCATGTTCGAAATGCGCTGAGGGTTTATTGTCGGCAGTGGTAATGGTCCAACCATCCGAAGATTGACGGATATTCCGGGTACCCATGTTGATCATCGGTTCAATGGCAATTACCAGTCCTTCCTGCATTTTCGGTCCATATCCTTTTCGGCCATAATTTGGCACCTGAGGCTCCTCGTGGAGGTCCTTACCCAAACCGTGACCAACAAGCTCTCTCACCACTCCGTAACCGTGTTTTTCGGCGTGGATTTGAATGGCATTAGATAGGTCTCCAATTCGGTTACCTGCTTTAACTTTAGATATTCCGATGTACAGGCAATCATAAGTGACCTGCAAAAGTTTTTTGGCATCTTCATTAATTTCTCCAATGGCAAACGTAAAGGCATGGTCGCCATGAAAGCCATTGAGTTTGGCCCCGCAATCCACGGAAACAATATCTCCTTCTTTAAACGGATTCTTGGTTGGAATTCCGTGAACAACAGTCTGATTAATGGAAACACATAAGGTGTTCGGATAACCATGATAGCCTAAAAATGTAGGTGTACCACCGTTATCGCGAATGTATTCTTCGGCAATTTTATCGATTTGAAGCGCAGTAACACCCGGACCAATCATTTCTGCAATAGCACCAAGGGTTCTGGAAACCAATTGGGCACTGTTTCGCATCAGTTCAATTTCTTCGGGAGTTTTATAGAGGATTGAAGCCATAATGCAAAAATGCCAATAATTCGGCAAAAGGAAAAATAATCAATTTTAAAATTAAAGGAACTTTCAATCGTCTTATTTGTTACTTTGAAATCAAATTCACCAGCAATGAAGATTGGAATAGTGTGTTATCCCACGTTTGGAGGGTCCGGAGTAGTGGCAACGGAGTTAGGAATAGCACTTGCAAATAAAGGACATCAGGTTCATTTTATATCCTACGATCAACCGGTTCGACTCAACGGTGCCCAGAAAAATATTTTTTATCACGAGGTTCGGGTTTCCGATTATCCCTTATTCGATTATCAGCCCTACGAACTCGTTTTAACCAGTAAGTTGGTTGACGTGGTGAAATATGAAAAGCTCGATTTATTGCATGTTCATTACGCCATACCTCACGCCAGTGCAGCTTATATGGCCAAACAAATTCTTAAAAAAGAAGGAATCGATATTCCATATATCACCACCCTGCATGGAACGGATATCACCTTATTGGGTAAAGATGAATCCTTTGAACCAGTAATTACATTTGCCATCAATGAAAGTGATGCAGTTACTGCGGTTTCCGAAAGTTTAAAACAGGACACGGTAAAATTTTTCCACGTAAAACGTGACATCAAAGTGATTCCCAATTTTATTTGTCCGGACGAATATGAAGTTCCCCGTAACGAAGGATTGCGAAAAATTTATGCACCGAATGGTGAATTTATTCTTACACATATTTCTAATTTTCGTCCCGTTAAGCGAGTAGGGGATGTGATGAAAGTGTTTGAGCAAGTGAGAAAGGAAATTCCGTCGAAATTATTATTGGTTGGAGATGGACCTGAACGTCACGCCCTGGAGAAAATGTGTCGCGATTCTCATTTATGCGGTGATGTGATTTTTGTTGGAAAGGTGAAACAGACCATCGATTTATTGCGGTTGTCCGATTTGTTTTTGCTCACTTCAGAAACAGAAAGTTTTGGTCTTGCCGCATTGGAAGCACTTGCAGCAGGCGTGCCGGTTATCAGTAGTAATACAGGAGGTATTCCGGAAGTTAACGTTCAAAATTATTCCGGATTTTTAAGTGATGTGGGTAACGTGGAAGAGATGGCTAAAAATGCCATTTCCATTCTCAAGAATCCAGAAAAATTTGAACAGTTTAAATCGAATGCTTTAGAGGTTGCCTCTCGTTTTAATATTGAGAAAGTGCTGCCTTTATATGAGGATTTATATCACTCGGTGATTCGGAAATAATTATTCTTTCGGAACGGCGGTTTCAACGCTGAATTGAGTTTCAGAAATGGGTTTTCCATCCTTAAAGTAGGAGTTACCGGTTCGGTTGGTAATCATCAAATATTCGTGAAGATTTTCACCATCGCGCACCATGCGTTGAATGGTAATTTCAAGCGGACGACCCTGTCCGTCGTTTTTCTGGAACGATTTTTCACTTACTAAACGGGCAGTATTGCCACTGAACGGATCGTTGGTTTGGTACTTGGTATTCTCCAGTTTTTCCTGGTTATTATCGCGCACCAAATCACCGTGTGATGAAATTTCTTCTTCCTTCAGATTTCTGAAATCCTTTTCTTCCTGAAGTTTTTTATTGTTTTCACCGGCATTCTGCCCCATATCCGCATAATGATTTTCGCGTTGAATGAGTTCTTCGGTGAGTTGATCTTTGGTTCCCTGACGTTTTTCAGTGGCGTTACCTTCGAGTGTACTTTCCGTGTTGTAACGATCTTCTTTTACCTGTGCAATGTTTTGTTCTTTTTCCTGACGGATAATGTCTTCTTGCGCTAATTGATCGGTTAGCGTATAATTATCCTGCGTCAGTTTTTCACTGGTACCTAGGCGTTTTTCAGTAGCATTACCTTCCAGTGTTCCTTCCATTTCATAGCGTTGTTCTTTGAAGTCGGAAAGGTTCATGTGTTTTTCCTGGCGAATAATATCTTCCTGCGCTAATTGATCGGTTAATGTATAATTATCCTGTGTCAGTTTTTCGCTGGTGCTGTAACGTTTTTCAGTGGCACTTCCTTCGAGTGTACTTTCCTGATTGTAGCGGTCTTCTTTAAACTGAGAGATGTTTTGTTCTTTCTCTTGACGAATAATATCTTCTTGCGCCAATTGATCAGTGAGTGTATAATTATCCTGCGTCAGTTTTTCGCTGGTGCCTAATCGTTTTTCAGTAGCTGTCCCTTCAAGGGTGCTTTCCTGGTTGTAACGATCTTCTTTAAACTGTGAAATGTTTTGTTCTTTCTCTTGGCGAATAATATCTTCCTGCGCTAATTGATCAGTGAGGGTGTAATTATCCTGTGTCAGTTTTTCGCTGTTATCTAATCTCTTTTCCGTTGCATTTCCTTCGAGTGTACCTTCCATTTCATAGCGTTGTTCTTTGAAATCGGAAAGATTCATATGTTTTTCCTGACGAATAATATCTTCCTGTGCAAGTTGATCGGTTAAACGATAATTATCTTGCGTTAACTGTTCGCTGGAGCTGTAACGTTTTTCAGTAGCATTTCCTTCGAGTGTAGTTTCGGTCGTGTAAATGTCCTCTTTTTGATCTCCGATATCGCGGACATTTTGGCGACGAATCATGTCGGTTCCAACTTCACTGTACACGTAGTCGGTTTTCATTTGTTCGTAAACACGACTATTCTCCAGCAATACCTCATTACGAGATCCGCTCAATTCTGAATTCGCCACTTCGCGTTGTTCTTTCAAATTGGCATAACCACTTACATTATCGGCACGTTTTTTCTCACCTTCTTCACTATAGGTTTCAAAACTTTCTTCGACAACAGTAAAGTTCTGGTCGTTTTCAATTCTTCGTTCGTCCTGCTTGTTTGTGGCAATCCTGTTTTGCTCATCAACCGCCAGCTTTTCATCTTCCGAGCTCGACCAACGGGCTTCATCCAGCTCCGATTTGGTTTTTGCCATTAAAGCCTGCGCTTCTTTTATATCAATATCAACAGGATTTCCATAATACGATTCTTTAAGAACCGGTGCATTGTTGCCTTGGTTTTGTACTTTTTGCTGATTGAATCCCTGGTTATTGGAGTTATTACTGTTACCTCCTAATAGCGCATCAATTTCTTTGATTCGTTTTTTAGGGTATTCGATGGTAGGTTGAAGATCGGATGCTTTAACATATAAATCGCGGGCTTCCGTGTAGTTTTTGGTATTAAAGTTCTTGTTGGCTTCTGCTATTATCTTGTTGTAATCTGAAGCACCCTGTTGAGCATTTTCTTTGGACTTAATTTTCTCCAGCTGATCCTTTGGATATTGTTCATTCGGCTTAAAGGTTAAAGCCCGTTTGTATAAATCTTTGGCGTCGGACCACTTACTGTTATTAAAATTCTCATCTGCTGCAGCAATAATGGCCTTATACTGATTTTCGAAAAATGCTTTTTTGTTTTCTAACTCCTCACGCGATTTCTCAAGCATTTTGGTCGCGTCTTTATCACCGGGAATAGCTTCAAGTGCTTTTTCAAAGTGAACGATGGCTTTATCAAATGCACCGGCATTAAATTCGTTCATTCCTTTGTTGTACTCAATCTGATATTTTTCTTTAGCACTTGCTTTGGCCGCTAATTCATCTTTGAGTCGTTTTGCTTCTTCAATTTTATCCTTAGGATATTGTTCACTTGGATAAATACCTAAAGCTTCATTGTAGGATGCAATGGATTTGTCAAAATCATTCTTGCCTAATTCTCCATCTGCGCGTTTAACAATGGCATCGTATTTTTTCCTTTTTTCTTCTTCGGCGAGCTTATCATTCAATTTCTTGTTGATTTCCTCAATCCGGTTTTTTGGATGCTGATCGGTAGCATTTAATTTAATGGCACGTTCATAATACATTTTTGCATCCGCATAATTTCCGGCATCAAAATCTTTATCAGCCTGCGCAATAATAAGATCGTATTGTTTCTTGATTTCACCTTGTGAGATTTCTTTTAGGCGAATATTGGCTTTGTCGATCATCTCCTGCGGATAGGTTTCGTCAGGTTTGATTTTCATTGCCTCAGCATAAATCTTTTTCGACTCTTCGTATTGCTCACTATTAAAGGCACGATCGGCTTCTTCAACCTTGGCCTGGTATTTTCTTTTTTGCTCTTCTAACTTGGCATTATTGGCAGCATTAGCAGCTTCCTCCGCTTTTTTCTGATTGGCTTTAGCAATCTGATCATCCGGATATTTTTCAGCTGGCTTTTTGCTTTTTGCCTGTTTGTAAACATCAATTGCCTGATCCCATTGTGAAGCAGCAAAGGCAGCATCCGCCTGGGCAATTAAATCTTTATATTCCTGATCTAAACGCGCCTGTTCATCTTTCGCTCTGATTTCATCTTTCTTTTTATTGGCAGCTGCAATCTGATCTTTTGGGTATTGTTCATTCGGTTTTAATGCAAGCGCTGCATTGTATTCCTGAATGGCTTCATCATAGGAAGCTGATTTGAAGAACTTGTCGGCCTCAGTTATTTTTTTCAAATACTCTTCCTCAAGTTTCTTCTTGTTATTTTCTAAGTCTTTTTGTTCCTGAATTTTTGCATTCGCTTTTGCAATTTGATCATCCGGATAGGTTTCTGTACCAATTATTTTTTTCGCCGCCTCATAGAGTGGGATAGAAGCAGACCATTGTGCAGCGTTAAATGCGGCATCTGCTTTTTTAATGGCCTCATTGTATTGTGAGCGTAATGCTTCGTTTTGTTTTTTCTCGTCGATTTTCTTTTGGGCCTCGGCAGAACGTTCCTTGGGATAGGATTGGTCCTTCATGATGTTGGCAGCACGATCGTAATATCCTTTAGCATCTTCATAATTACCGGCATTAAATTCTTTGTCGGCAAAAGCGATCATATCATCATACATCCGTTTTTTATCTGCGAACTTTTTGTCTTTTTCCTGACGTGCTTTTTCGAGATAATCCGACGCATTTTTATCGTTGGGCGTATAGGTTAAAGCTTCTTCGAAACGCGAGATTGCCAAATCAAATTCTCCGGCATTATAATGCGTCATTCCTGCATCAAATGCGGCTTTCGATTTCGCTTTCTTTTCATTTTCGGATGCAATTTGCGCTGCTTGTTCATTTTTCTTTTGTGTGGCAATTGCAATTTGATCTTTTGGTGTTTTTTCGCTGGGTTTAACTTTTAACGCATTATTATAATTTTCGATGGCTTTATCCCAATTACCTGCATTGAAATCGGCATCTGCTTTAGCCATAAATTCAACAAATTCCTGATCCTTTTTTGCGAGGGCTTCATTCTCTGCCTTTTTGGCTTTGGCTTTCGCAATTTGATCGGCAGGGTATTTTTCATTGGCTTTAATTCCCAATGCCGAAGTATAAGCACTAATGGCACTATTCCAATCGCCACTATCAAATGCCACATCTCCCTGCTGAATAAATTCCTTGTATTTCGCTTCTTGTTCCTCTTTCGATTTGAGTGCTAATTCTTCGTCGTTTTTGGTTTTTCGAACGGCATCCAGTTTAGCCTGATATTCCGGTTTCGGATCTAGTCCAATAGCCTCTTCATAGAATTTAATAGCGTCGTCGTATTTTTTCTGAGGAACCAAAGCATCTGCTTTTGCTACCAGATCTTTTGCTTTTTTAACCAGCGCTTCTTTGTCGAGCAGTTCCTGTTTCTTCTGTTTGGCCTGGTCGATGAGTTCTTGGGGACGACTCTCGCTGGGTTTTAATTTTTTAGCAGCTTCAAGTGTTGCAATGGCTTTATCAAATTCGGATGCATTCAATTCGGTTTCTCCCTGGCGCATCAGATCCTGATACTGTTTTTCGAGTGCAGCATTTTTTTCTGCATCCGCTTTTTTCTGTTTAGCCAGATTAATCTGATCGGTCGGATATTTTTCTCCGGGTTTAAGTCCAAGTGCGGAGGTATAGTCGGCAATGGCTTTATCGTATTCGCCTGCATTTAGATTAGCATCTGCTTTTGCAATCAGGTCCTGATATTGTTTTTCTTTAGCTTCTTTTTCTTTGTTGGCTAATTCAGCATCATCCTTCGCTTTTTTAGCTGCATCGAGTTTCTTTTGGTATTCAGAATTGTTATCAAGATTTAGAGCTTCCTGGTAGAGCGCAATGGCATCATCGTATTTTTTCTGAGGCAAGAATGCATCAGCTTTGGCAACAAGTTCTTTGGCCTTTTTAATATTGGCTTCTTTGTCGAGCGCTTCTTGTTTTTTCGCTTTTGCCTGTTCAATCATTTCCTGTGGCTTGGTAGCATCAGGCTTTACTTTTAAAGCAGCTTCATAACCGCTTATGGCTTTGTCCCATTGTGATGCAGTAAAATCGGCATCTGCAATTTTCATTAATTCAGTATACTGCTTTTCAATAGCAGCATTTTTTTCTTTGTCGGCCGCTTCCTGCTTCTTTTGTTTGGCCAGGTCGATCATTTCCTGGGGTTTACTTTCAGCGGGTTTGAACTTTTTAGCTGCTTCAAAGGAGGCAATCGCTTTATCCCATTGTTGGGCATTTAAATCGGTTTCACCTTGCTTCATTAAATCAGCATACTGCTTTTCGGTAGCGGCATTTTTTTCTGCTTCAGCTTTTTTCTGTTTGGCTAGAGCAATCTGATCGGCAGGATATTTTTCAGAGGGACGCAAAGCTTGTGCTTTCGTGTAGGCTTCAATGGCTTTGTCCCAATTACTTCCGTTAAGTTCATTATCACCTTGGGTGATTAAATCGATATACTCTTTATTCGCTTTGTCTAAATTCGCTTTATCGGCTTTTGCTTTATCCAGTTTAGCTTGAACGGCAGGATCTTTTTTAATATCCAATGCCGAGGTGTAATTGCTTATGGCATCGTCGAGTTTCTTAGCCGTTACGGCATCGTCACCTTTTTTAACGAAGGCAAGGAATTCCTGATTTTTTTTATCGGCATTCGTTTTGGATTCCTGGGCTTTTGCAATTAAATCCTTTGGTTCCTGTTCAGTTGGTTTTATTTTCTGCGCTTCGGTATATTTTTTTATCGCATCGTCATATTTCCCCTCATCAAAGAATTTATTTCCGTCGTTAATGGCCGTTGAATAATTTTTATCCTTTTCCATTTCTGCATTGATCAACTTATCAATTTCAGCGATCTTTTGCGGTGGAAGCGGTTCATTGGGTTTTAGTTTGCCGGCCTCCTGATAATTTAATTTGGCAGTAGCATAATCCTTTTGTTTAAAGGCGGCATCTGCTGCTGTGATTTTCTCCTGGTATTGTTTATCTATTCCCTTTGATGCTTCTAATTCGGCTTGTTTCTTTTTGGCATCATCCAATTTAGCAACTACTGCCGGATCATTTTTAATGGCAATGGCTTCGGTATACTTGGTAATGGCAGTTGTATAATCTTTTTTTGTTCCAGCGGCATCACCTTCCTGCACCAGCTTTGCAAATTTGGCATCCGCTTCGGCAGCACCTTTTTGTTTTTCTTCAATTTTCTTAATGATTTTCGCGAGCTCTGAATTATACGCTTCAACCACTTTAAAATCCCAGTTAACATCCTCCTCGCGTTTGTCATAACGGATAATTCCCGTCGGCTTGTTGGCTAAAGGGGAATAATCCACTCCTTCTACGATGGGAACCATCGACATATCCAACGGAAATCCATATCCTTCTTCCGGAATGTGTGCAGGAGGAATGTTGGTCAGGTCGACCTCCACATACCGGGTGTAAAATCCGGAAATGGTAAATGAAATTTTGTATTTGGCATCAAGTTCAATTGGATTCAGCTTCACTTTACCGTTGGAACCTGTCGTTTTGGTTTCTACTACTGAACCATTTTTTTCAACCGTAACTGTAACACCCCCCATCGGAGCGCCGGTCATTTTGTTCACCACTTTGGGGTTATCGAAAATCGCCGGTGGTTTTTCCTGGGCATAGGAAGTAAATGCAAGGAAAATACCAAGCACCGCTAAATTATGAGCAAGCCATTTCATCGATCGATTTTTCTTCTGTACACCCATTCAAGCCAAAGGTTGAGCCTACCTTACAAATATCGTTAAAAATTGCATTAGATTCGCCTTTAGGACTAATAACAAAGACCATGCAATTAAGTTACTGGGAGAAAAAGCGATTTTTTGATGGCATCGATGTGGCCATCATCGGAAGTGGTATTGTAGGACTTTCTGCAGCCATTGAACTGAAACGGACTGCGCCCAATAAAAAAATAGTGGTTCTTGAACGAGGATTCCTGCCCTATGGAGCCAGTACCAGAAATGCGGGATTTGCATGCTTTGGAAGTATAACTGAATTGGAGGAGGACCTACTTTCGGTAGGCGAACAAGAGACCTTTGCATTGGTGGAACGTCGTTATAAAGGATTGGTTAATTTGCGTCAATTACTTGGCGATCATTCCATTGGATTGGAACGGAAAGGTGGATATGAAGTGTTTTCTTCGGAAGAAGAATGGGAAAAGGCGAGAACCAGAATTCCCTATTTCAATCAGCTTTTAGCAAATGGCATTGGGGAAAAAGTGTATTCTGAATTTACTTCATTGGAATCCCAGTTTGGTTTTTCGGGATTTAAGGGTGCTATTTTAAACCAATTCGAAGCCCAAATTGATACCGGAGAAATGATGGCTAATCTATTGCGACTTGCCCAAAAAGAGGGAATCATCATTTTAAACGGAATTCAGGTAGAGGACCTGGATGGTCAACGGATTATTACCCGGGATTTCGATTTTAAGGTGGGACAGGTTTTAATTACGACCAATGGCTTCGCCCGCCAATTAATTCCTGAATTGAATGTAGACCCTGCCAGAGCACAAGTATTGGTTACGGAAGAAATACCGGGACTAAAACTGGAAGGAACATTTCATTATCAGAAAGGTTATTATTACTTCAGAAATATTGGGAAAAGGATCCTGTTGGGTGGCGGTAGAAATCTCGATTTCGAAGGCGAAAAAAGCACAGAAATGATTCAGACTTCCAGAATTCAGGAAGCGCTGGAAGAATTGCTTTATCAGCATATCATTCCTTATGAAAAACCTAACATCGAAATGCGTTGGAGTGGGGTAATGGGAGTTGGAGAAAAACGGTCACCGATTGTTAAGCAACTTAATGCACATCAATTCTGTGCAGTGCGAATGGGAGGAATGGGTGTGGCAATTGGAACCTTAGTAGGAAAAGATATTGCAACCTTAATGTTATCCGCAAATTAAAATAACCAGCGTAAGGAAGCATAAGTCAGGAAGTCGAATACAGCCGACAAACTGAATAGCAAAATGAAATTATAAATACCATTGCCCGGCTCATTTTCTCTTTGGTATTTCCACACAATTGAAACACCAGTTAATCCGCAAATCCAGTAGCTAAATGCGGAGAGAGGCACCTCGGTTTTTCCCAGGAAATTACCCGGTAAAAAAATTAAGGTTGCAATTAAAAACAGATTAAACATCATCCATTGCCGACCCCATTCTTTGGGTGTTTTCATATAGGATTTCACAAAAGTGAAAAGGTGAAAAACACTGGCAATGATTAAAAGCACATAGGAAAAAAAAGCAAATCCAAAGGTATTGTCGCCCACCTGCATCATGTCCGCCCAGGCGCTGATTCCCAATGAGGATGTTAATGAAATTAAAGCAAAACGTTCAGAATCTTTTTGCGACTGAAGTGCAAAATAAATTCCAATACCGGTTAATGCAATGGCATCAATGTAAATGGGCGGAATAAATTTTCCGGGTTGTCCCAATAAATTTGCTATTCCAAAAACAACAAACGTTAAAAGGGCAGAAATGGCAATTTTGAATGATTTTCTCATTAGAATCCCCAGGAGAAATTATCGATGTACACTTTATTGAGCGAATCCATTTTATCTTCTTTCACAAAGTGATCGTTTAATTCGACAACAGTGGTAGGTTCATAATGATTTTTTCTCCATTCATGATAGATAGCTACCGTTCCAACTACTCCATCTTTATAACGAATAATCATATCATATTTGCCGGAAGGAGTGGTGCGTAATTCCAATAGTTCCCCGGCAAAATCATTGGTGACTTTAAACACGCCATCAATTTTTGCAATGTTCAATACGCGGAAATCCGGTGAATACACATTTGCTTTTGCTTCAACCAAAAATCCTTCATTCCAATTACCACTTCGGTGATTCATAAAAACCCGAAAACGATCATGTCCGCACAATGGATTTTTCAACGAATCCGGTTTAGAAGGATCAAGGTTTATATCACATAATCCAACACCGCTCATAATGGAAACCACCACCGTGTCCTGATATTCGGGATAGGATAAATCAATCAGAATTTTTTCAGAAGCGAAGGTGTCGACAGGAATAACATTCTTTTTTTCTTCACTGGTGCAGGAAGAAAATGCTACGATAAAGGCAAGGCAGAATAAAAGTGGTGCTTTCATAATGCAAAAATACCATTAGAAATGATATTGAAAGCCTAGTTGAACACCGATTTGATGGGAATATATCTCCAGATTCTGACTTTCTTTTAAAGCCGCAAGGTTTTGTCGCCACCCGAAACCAAAATTAAGCGCTGCCTGATCCGAAAACTGGATAAGGATTCCTCCTCCGATTCCTGCATAAAATCCACTATAACCCGATGTATACTTTGGAGCAATTAAAGGATCTGTTTCCTGATAGTATTTTCCTTTTGCCTGAATGCTGTTCACGGCAGATAGTGAAAAATAGGGTGTAAAGCGATTAATTTCATTGGGAAAACGAAAAATAAAATCGACAGGAATTTCAATCATTTGATGATCGGAATAGGGATAATAACCAGTTGTGGAAATATGGTTTAATTGAAAATAGTCAACCCCCGACTGAATAGAAATCTCTTCGCTAATGTTCGTTCCAATACGCAATCCGCCACCAGGAGTATAGGTGCTAAAACGGAAATTTCCTTCTCCAAAAGTAAAAGCATCGCCATTTGCCTTAATCAGGAAATAGACATTTCCGGCTTTTTTAGAGGCTGCATCACAAAAGCATTTTTGAGCATTTGCCTGTGGGATGAATGCTGCTAATAGAAATATGCCAAGAACTAAGCGCATAAAAGTTGAACTTAAAAAGAGGATAAAATGTTGCTTATTGGTCCAACTAAAAAGGGCACAAAGGACCCAAAATTCCATAAATCACCCCTTCGGGTGAAGAATTAAATTTAATTGATTAACAATCGTTTATAGTTATTAACAATTTATCAATTAATGTTAGTAACTATTTAATTCGACTGAATATCAAGGTGTCGGAAATCAATGGAAAATCCTACTTGAATCGATCAATGTTTGATTAAAATGATCGTTATTGATTCCGGTTGAAATGTGATGCACGTTAAAATAGCCGATCATTTTTTCGGTGGGCATGTTGCCGGTTAAATCATCTTTAGCCATGGGACAACCACCAAAGCCTTTGATGGCCCCATCAAATCTTCTGCAACCTGCTTGATAGGCAGCAGCAACTTTTTCTTCCCAGGTATCGGGAGTAGTATGCAAATGCGCTCCAAATTCAACCTCGGGTAGGGCGGGAATCAACGAACGAAATAAATAATCGATGTTTTGCGGATCAGATACACCAATGGTATCGGAAAGCGCAAGGATTTTTACACCGAGTTCGCGATAAAGTTTTTCGCACCATTCCATTGCAATTTCTGCATTCCAGGTATCGCCATACGGATTACCGAAGGCCATTGAAATATATACGACCAGCTCCTTGTTTGTTTTGAGGCAAAGATTTTGAATTTCTTTAACCCTATCGAGCGATTCCGCAATGGAACTATTGGTATTACGTTGTTGAAATGTTTCTGAAATTGAAAATGGAAATCCCAGGTATTTAATTTCATTAAAACGGCAGGCATCTTCAGCACCGCGAACATTGGCGATAATTGCAAGTAGTTTTGAAGGTCCGCTTAAATCCAAACCAGCCAACACTTCTGCCGTATCGGCCATTTGGGGAATGGCTTTTGGACTAACAAAACTGCCAAAATCAACAGTGTTGAAATTACACTTTAAAATGCTGTTGATATAAGCGATTTTTTCTGCGGTTGGAACAAATTCTTTCATTCCCTGCATAGCGTCGCGTGGACACTCAACGAGTTTAACTGCAGTATTCATGCTTGTTGTTTCCATTTTAAAATTCCCTTATTGATCTTTTTCATGAGTGATGGTCCTTCATAAATAAACCCGGTGTAAACTTGTACCAGACTTGCGCCGGCTTTTAGTTTTTCAATCGCATCTTCGGCGCTATGAATTCCACCCACTCCAATAATTGGAAATGATCCGTTCGATTTTTTATGTAAATAAGAAATTACCTCTGTAGAACGTTGTTTTACGGGAAGACCACTTAATCCTCCTGCTCCGATTTCTTCTACTTTTTTAGGATCGGTTTTTAGCTTACTCCGATCGATGGTTGTATTGGTGGCAATAACACCGGCAATCTTCGTTTCATTTACAATTTCTATGATATCATTCAATTGCTCATCACTTAAATCCGGTGCAATTTTCAGAAGGATGGGCTTTGGCTGTTGTTTTTGTTTATTTAAAGCCATTAAACCATTTAACAGCTGCATTAAAGGTTCTTTTTCCTGCAGTTCACGTAATCCCGGAGTATTGGGAGAACTAACGTTTACAACGAAATAATCGACATAAGGAAATAAGGCCTCAAAGCAGATTTCATAATCTTTTCCTGCATCTTCATTGGGAGTCACTTTGTTTTTTCCAATATTACCACCAATGATAATTTTACCACTACGTTTTTTTAAACGTTCTACCGCTTCGCTTACGCCTCCATTGTTAAAACCCATTCGGTTAATGAGACCGGAATCGAGTGGTAAGCGAAATAAACGGGGTTTAGGATTACCAGGTTGTGCTTTTGGAGTTAGCGTTCCAATTTCTACAAATCCAAAGCCCAGACATCCCAATTCTTCATATAAGCGCGCATCCTTATCAAAACCTGCAGCCAGTCCTACGGGGTTCGGAAATTTAATTCCGAAAACTTCAGTTTCAAGCGCCGGATTTTTAACGCGGTAAATTGAACGAACGAGCGATTTCATTCCCGGTATCCAAAGCGAAATCCGGATCAAACGAAAAACGGTGTGATGTATTTTTTCGGGATCGAAAAGAAAAAAAACAGGCTTTAAAAGGATCTTGTACATGGTGCAAATTCAGTACAAAAATAGCATTCCAACACCATTTTTTCGGGAAAAGCAGCAAATGATTTAGTTTTGCAGGATGATTCCTGATTTATATACCGAATTTCAATTTAAAACCAGCCGAAGCGGAGGAAAGGGAGGTCAACACGTGAATAAAACGGAATCTAAGGTGGAGTTGATTTTTCATGTGAACAATAGTGAGTTACTGACCGAAGACCAAAAAACGATTTTACTAGAGCGCTGGACCAACAAAATGGATTCGGAAGGGTATTTTCACCTTACGGAAGAAGGTGACCGAAGCCAGATAAAAAATAAGGAAGAATTAATCCGAAAGTTTTATGCCCTTTTAAAATCGGCATTGCGACCGGTAAAAAAGCGAAAAACAACCAAAGTTCCCAAAGCAGTAAAGGCTAAACGAAGAGAAGATAAAAACCGACGGTCCGACATTAAAGCCAATCGCCAAAAACCGAAATTGTAAAAAAAAGTCCGACAAATTGCCGGACTTTTTATTATTAAGAAAAAGCTTAAAACTCGAATTGGAAAAAGGTATCCATTACGGCTTTTGTAATTACGTATAATCCATTTTCCCCGGTATTGCGGAAGGTCATTTCAAAATGCATTTCTTCCATGTTTCCGTATGCGTATACTTTGTCCCAATTAGCCATTACCTGACGCGCTTCTTTTTCACGTTCACTCATGGAGGCTACCAGAGGTTTAAAGTCGAACATACCGAAGAATGGGTTTTCGCTCGCTTTCTTTTCGAGTCCATCCGCTTTAAAATCTTTCAGTTTACCATTGGTGGCAACTGAATTGGCCAGACTTTCCGAATTAGAGATGTAAAGTTTACCGGGAGTGAAAACCATATAAGCGTCTCTGTTTTTGTAAACACCATTTTCTGATTTTGTAAGATCGGGCATGGTATCTACCATTGATTTTAGTAAATCACCTTTAATTCCAAGGGAAACAGAGAACAAGGGCTCGTTCGATTTATAGGTTTCAGTTTGTGTTTTTCCTGCTTCATCCTGGTATTCGTATGATTTTTCTACTTCTTCCATTCCTACAAAACTCATAGCAAAATCACCAGTGAAGGAATTCACCAAATCATTAAATGCTATACCTGTTTTTTCGGAAAACTGATTTTTCTCTTTAGAAATTTCTTCAGGATCTACCGATTCGATGAAGGACATGAAATTAGAAGGGGAGAGGGATAGTGAGAAGAATCCAAAAAGTTTATCGTTGGTCAAAAAAGAAAGGGTAGAAGGATCAACTCCCTTTTTCGTCAGGTCTTTAGTTTTTGCCTTTGCTTTATCCGATAAATGATTGATCATTTTTGCAGAGATCTTATCGGTTTCAAATGAAACGGTGTAATAGGTATAAGAACCATCAAAGGTTTCAATCAGGTTAGCTAATTGTTCCTTTTCCTTACCACGTGCTTCGCGGTTTCCGAGTTTCATCATATCCCCGGAGAAAATCATAGCGCTGAAATCGGCATCTTCTTTCAAAAAGGTAGCATAGTTTTCATTGGGTTCGGTTTCTACGATCGACTGCGCCATTTTTTCATCCATCAATTTTTCCATTTGCTCTTTGGTGATGTCGAAATTGTTAGGATCGGTCATGATAAACATTCCGAATTTTTTGTACCAGCAAATGGCCATTTCATTTTTAGGAGAAATCACATAGTGATAATCATTTTTTTCTGCCGGTTCAACTTCCATGTCTTCACGAATCAGCTTCGCAAAGGCTTCCGGATCTTTGAGATTGAAAACTGTAACCACACTTTCAATGGTCCCCTCATCATTGATGTCGGCCAACACAAAACTTTTACCTGAAAAATCGATACCCGTTTTTTCGGAATCCGTCACATAATCGATCATCTCTGCAAAAATCATTTTAAATGCACCCGGAAATACAGCTCCGTCGCTCATTCCTGATTTATCAAGTATTTCCTGCGCTTTTAATGATAAAATCATTTCGGGATTACTTTGTGCAATCAGGTTAATGGAGGCACGCTCTGCATCAATGGCGGTTTTGTCGCCACAGGCACTGAGTAAAATAGCTGCAGAAGCCAGAACAAAAAATGATTTCTTAAATGGAATAAACATAATTGGTGCTCTAATTTTTAGGTTTGGTCTGCCAAAAATACCGGTTTTATCTTTTCAAAAACAAGATGTATCGGTAGGAATAAAAATTATTTATGAACGGGAATCCCGTGGCATGGCCTTTAATATCTTTGCACCATGCACGATATTGAGCCGCATTATAACTGGAGAAGTCTGTATACCGCAGAAGAAGATGCGAGGAGTCCGTTCTACGGCAGGGAATACAGTGAGTTTGAGTTTGGCAATCATGTATATGATCATTATATCCATCCCCAATGGGATGAATTCGGATCGCAAACGCTTTACCTGAAACTGCTTTATACAGATTATCATCAGGGATATTGCATCATTGAAATGATTGGTGAATGGAACGATTGTTTGTACAACGATATCATGGTTTTAAAGCGTGAAATACTTGAACCACTTATGGATGAAGGAATCTCCAAATTTATCCTGGTCGGGGAAAATGTGCTCAACTTCCATGCCTCAGACGATTTGTATTATGAGGAGTGGTCCGACGATATCTCCGCGGATGGTGGCTGGATTGCCCTTGTAAATTTTCTGGATCATGTTATCCGCGATATGCAGGATGCCAATATCGATTCCTATTTGGTAATGGGGGGAAATGTCAATGAAATTGACTGGAGAACCTTACATCCGTCTGACTTCTATAAGCGGGTGGATAAATATGTTCACCGAAGATTAGAGGCATGAACCGATAGGAGTTCCGCCACTTTTTTATCTATGGGAAAGGTAAAATGTTCCGGACTAATCTCAGCCATTTCAATCCACCTGAACGACTGCGCTCCTTCCGATACTTCAAAGTCAAATTCCCGTTCCGAGATGCGGATATTACGGCTATCGAAATCCTGAACTAAATAATAAATACTGATGATTTGATTCGAGGTATGGAAAGCCGAAGCCTGAAAAAAATCGGTGGTATAAAAATGAGAAATGCCATCAATTTCAAGGTCCATTTCCTCCCGGCATTCCCGTTTTAGGCAGTCAATAGTTCCTTCTCCAAATTCAAGTCCCCCTCCCACAAACTTGGTAAATGATTTTCCAAAACGGTGCTCGTCGGTAACCAGGACCTTATTTTCATGGATTAGAATTCCATAAACACGGATATTAAATACCTTTTTCATGAATCAATGACCTCAGAATTGGATTGCGATTGCTGTAAATATTGGATATAGGCACTTATTTCTTTTTTATAGGTGGATAATAACCGGGCATTTAACAGCAATGAAGTGAAAACAATAAAAGAGAAATTTTGTTGGGGCGGCAAGATGAACAGGATAATCAAATTCAAATAGACAATCATCAGATCGATTATTCTAAAATTTGAAATTCCATTATGGAGCAAGATGAGAGAAAGTCCGTGCCCCATACTAAATGCCGAATAAACGACGGTAATATTGATTCGATCACCAAAATAATTTTCTTTAGAAAATAGAGCAGCAAGCAAATTAAGCAAAGCACAAAAGATGATAGAAATTTGAAGGGGCTTTAATTTTTTAGGCGGATGATTATTGGTGTTCCGCGGAATTAATCCATCCACTTTAATTTCAAGATCCAAACTAACAGGATTTACCCTTAATGAAAGCTCCCGGTGATCGGGAAGAATGTATTTTATTTCTTTGGATAATTCATTCATGCTCGGATAAGAACCCAGTTCCGTTTCATTGTACCAGATTCTGACATTCCGGAATTGTTTTTCCCAGGTCATTCTGATTTCTTCCGGATGATCTTTGGTGCCGAACTGAATGCTTTTCATATCCGAATGAGGGAATGGTCAAAAAAAAATCCCGCAGTTGCGGGATTAAATATAGGAATCATTTAGCTTAATCTTCATCATCATCATCACCGGCATCATCACCAGCTTCATCATCATCACCTCCGTCGGCATCCGGTTTATCATATTCCTCTTCGTCGTCGTCATCCGCTCCGAATTCTCCCTTATCGCCTTCGAAACCGCCTCCGGTATCCGGAACACTAAAGTCATCGTCGCCAAAGAATTCTTCATCCTCATCATCGACCGATTTTGATTTTTTCTCTACGAATTTAACCTTAACCAGGTAAATGGCTTCGGCTGTTTCAAGGGTAACAACGGTAAGTGTTTCCTTAGGCGTAACTATTTTCTGTACATGCCCGGCATAACCGGCAGGATACTTCTTTTTAAGCTCCTGTTGCATTTCAGGACTTAATTTCTCATAGCTAATGATACTTTTCTTCTTTTCCATTACTCGAAAGCTAAAAGATGTTTTGCGTTTTTAATTTCGGGGCTAATATAAAAGGAATTTCCAAATGCAAAATTTCCTGCAATAAAAAACGTGCTTCATTTTTTTAACCAAAGGATGAGGAAATCTTTCAATAATGGATTACTCCCGAACCAATCAATTCATCATCGAGGTACCAGGCAGCAAACTGACCGGGAGTAATTCCCTTCTGAGGCCTGTCGAATTTTAAGTACCACCCTTCGGGTGATGGAATGATCGTCGCATCTTCCAGGGGCTGACGATATCTGATTCTGGACTTCACTTTTAAACCGCCATTTCCGGGTATCAGATCTTTTCTGATCCAATGAATTTCATCATTTCGAATGAATAAGGCCTTGCGGTATAAACCGGGATGATCTTCTCCCTGTCCGGTATAAATAATGTTATTTTCTACATCCAGCGCTATCACAAATAAGGGACGGGCTGTGCCTCCGATGTTGAGACCTTTTCGTTGACCAATGGTATAAAAGTGAGCCCCGTCATGCTTTCCAACTATTTTACCCATTTCTGGCTGATACGTAAAAGGGTGGGAGAGGCCTGATAAATCGGAATCGCTTAGGGAATTGTAATCGGTGTACATTGGCAAATCGGAAGGGATTTCTATCACTTTCCCTTCTTTTACCTTCAACTTTTGTTGCAAAAATTCAGGCAGGCTGATTTGTCCGACAAAGCATAATCCTTGTGAATCTTTTTTGTTGGCGGTAATTAAATTTTCGCGGGCCGCTATGGCTCTTACTTCACTTTTTTGTAAATGTCCAATGGGAAATAGTGCTTTCGAAAGCTGTTCTTGCGATACCTGGCACAAAAAATAACTCTGGTCTTTATTTGGATCCAATCCGGATAACAGGCGATAAACCGGTCCATCTGGACCCTGAATTTCATCCCTCCGGCAATAATGACCGGTGGCCACCAGATCTGCACCCAATTTTAAAGCGGCGTCCAAAAACACATCGAACTTTATTTCACGGTTACACAACACATCCGGGTTAGGGGTTCTTCCCAATTCGTATTCCCGGAACATGTAGTCAACAATCCGATCCTTATATTCTGCCGAGAAATCAATGGTTTGAAAAGGTATTCCCAGTTTTTCTGCCACCAGCATCGCGTCTGTGGAATCATCTATCCAGGGACATTCATTGTGTAATGTAACGGACTCATCGGTCCAGTTGCGCATAAAAATCCCAATCACCTCATACCCTTGCTCTTTCAGCAAATAGGCGGCAACACTGGAATCTACTCCCCCCGAAAGGCCTACAACAACGCGTTTCATGGCACAAAGATAGTTAGTATTCAGCGTTTAATTTGTTTAAAAAGGAATGTTATTTTTACAAAAAAGCTCCTATGAAAAAGTTGATGGTTTTGGCCCTGGTGTTGAATGTCCTTACCGGCTTCGCACAAAAGGGAAAAAGTAAGGAAGATCTGGTTGCATTTCGGATTTTTGATTCGAAGGGCAAAGAAGTTCGCTTTGCTGATGCAAGTGCACGATTGCTGAAAAATGATGTCGTGTTTTTTGGAGAGCTGCACAACAATGCCATTGCACACTGGATTCAGCTTCGTTTAACGCAGGCCTGTTGGGAAGTGAAAAAAGAAAATATGTTTCTCGCTGCAGAAATGTTCGAAGCGGATAATCAATTGGGAATGGACGATTTTTTGAAGGGTAACATCGACGAAAAAGTGTTTAAGGAAAAAGTTCGTTTGTGGCCCAATTATGAAACAGATTACAAGCCTTTGGTGGATTTTGCCAAGGAAAAAAACTTGCTTTCATCTGTGCGAATGTCCCCCGCAAATATGCCAATCTGGTTTATAAACGTGGTTTAGATTCATTGGCACTTTTAAGTCAGGAAGAAAAAAACTGGATCGCTCCATTGCCCATTGAATATGATGGATCATTAGGCTGCTACAAACGCATGCTGGAGATGTCGGGTGGTCACGGTGGTGATAATTTACCCAAAGCACAAGCGGTTAAAGATGCTACGATGGCATGGTTTATTTCCAAGGCTTGGTCGAAAGGAAAATTTGGTATTCACTATAACGGATCCTGGCACTCGGAGTATGGCGAGGGTATTCAATGGTATTTAAAAAAGTATTCTCCGGGCATACAATTGGGTTCCATCACCACGGTGAGCCAAAAAAATGTGAATGTATTGGAAAAGGAAAACCTGGATAAATCGGATTTTATCATTGTGGTGGCGGAAGATATGACCACGACCCATTAAAAAATGTTAAGGGTTGAATTTCTCACCGAGGCTTCCGTTTATCTCTAAGATATTAACTATACATTGCTGATACTTATTCTTTGAATCAGACCAACAGTTGGGTCCAATTTGGCATTTTTGTAACACATGGAATACCCTTTAGATATATCGTTAGTCATTCCTCTGAAAAATGAGGAAGAATCTCTTCCGGAATTGTGCGCGTGGATTGACCGCGTTTGTAAGCAACACAAGTTTAGTTATGAAGCTATTTTGGTGGATGATGGAAGCGATGATAATTCATGGAGCATCATTCAATCGATCTCATCGGAGAACAATAATGTAAAGGGAATTAAATTCAGAAGAAATTACGGCAAATCGGCGGCCTTGCATGTGGGATTTGAAGCTGCAAGGGGACGTGTGGTAATTACGATGGATGCGGATTTGCAGGATAGTCCCGATGAAATTCCGGAACTCTATGCCATGATCACCGAGCAGGGATATGATTTGGTTTCCGGTTGGAAAAAGAAGCGCTATGATCCCATCATGAAAACGCTTCCCACCAAGTTATTCAATTGGGCAACACGTAAAATGTCGGGCATTTATCTCCATGATTTCAATTGTGGATTAAAGGCGTATAAAAACAAGGTGGTAAAATCGGTAGAGGTAATGGGCGAAATGCACCGTTACATTCCTGTTATTGCCAAATGGAACGGTTTTAAAAAAATCGGAGAAAAAGTAGTTGCGCACCAGGCCAGGAAATACGGATCATCCAAGTTCGGGTGGAATCGTTTTATCAATGGATTTCTCGATTTATTTACCATCACTTTTGTGAGTCGTTTTTCCAAAAAGCCCATGCACTTTTTCGGAGCTTTGGGAACCTTAATGTTTTTCATCGGTTTTATACTTGCCCTGTATATGGGAATCGATAAATTATTTATCAATACCGCAGGAAGCAAAATTGCTGAGCGTCCGGTTTTTTACATTTCCCTTACAACCATGATATTGGGAACTCAATTATTCCTGACCGGATTTTTGGCTGAATTGCTGGTTAGAAATTCGTCGACCCGCAACAATTATCATGTAGAGGACAAAACCGGTTTTTCAACTTCCGATAAGTGAGAATTGCGATCATAGGACCAGCATGGCCATTGCGTGGCGGTATTGCAAATTTTAATGAAGCTTTAGCGCGGGCATTGCAAAAAGAAGGACATCAGGTTCGACTTTTCTCCTTTTCACTACAGTATCCCGGATTTTTATTCCCCGGTAAAACACAATTTGAATCGGGCGCAACACCAGCGGATCTTGATATTGATACATGCATTAATTCGGTAAATCCGATTTCGTGGAGGAAGAGTTCCAGAAAAATTAAAGCCTATCAACCAGATCTTGTTTTAGTCCGCTTTTGGCTTCCCTTTATGGGACCAGCACTCGGGTCCATTTGTAAATCGCTGCGAAAAAAAATTCCGGTAATCGCCATTACGGATAATGTTATTCCACACGAAGGAAGACCGGGCGACAGGGTATTCACGTCCTATTTTTTAAAACAGTGCCACGGCTTTATCGCGATGTCGCAATCGGTTCTTTCCGATCTGGATAAATTTAATGTAAAGGGACCCAAAAAATTATTGGCGCATCCTATTTATAATATTTTCGGTGAAGCAGTAGATCGAAAATTGGCTTTGGAAAAATTGGGGCTCGATCCGGACTACAACTACTTATTGTTTTTTGGGATCATTAGAAAATACAAGGGACTGGATATTCTGCTTGAAGCATTAAGCAGGGTAGACGTTAAAAAATATAGCGTAAAATTATTAATAGCAGGTGAGTTTTATGAGGATGATCAACCCTACAAAAAATTCATCAGTGATCATCAGCTGGAGCAGGTGGTTGTTTTGCATGATCATTTTATTCCTTCCGACGAAGTGAAGTACTATTTCAGTGCCGCAAGTCTTGTTACACAAACCTACCGTACGGCAACCCAAAGTGGCGTAACTCAGATTGCGTATCATTTTGGTAGACCGATGCTGGTAACGGATGTAGGCGGATTGGCAGAGACGGTTCCCCATGGTAAAGTGGGCTATGTAACCAGTACTCAACCTTCCGTTATAGCATCATCCATCGAGGATTTTTTTCTTCACCACCGTGAGGAGGAAATGATTAAAAATACTCAATTGGAAAGCAAGCGGTTCGAATGGTCGGTATTTACCCAAGGCATAATGGATTTACTGGCGCAAGTCGAGGCCCGATAATTGTATTGAAAAAAATGAATGGTTAAATTTGAAAATATGAAGGTCCTGTTTTTTATTTCTGTGATGATGATTTCCCTGCAAGGAGTGGCACAAACGAGTCCACAGCAAGGACAACCGACCAAAACCAATCAACTGGACGCCAAAGGACAGAAAACGGGTCCATGGACGGTGACCTATGATAAGACCAACAAGGTTCGATATAAGGGTCAATTCAAAGCCGGAAAGCCTTATGGTGTATTCGAACATTATTACGAATCCGGCAAGCTGAAAGCAAAAATTACCTATATGACCGATGGAAAAACTTCCAGAGGTAAATACTATTATGAAAACGGAAATCTATTATCTGAGGGAAAGTATATCAATCAGAAAAAAGATTCCATCTGGTTGTTTTATGATGAGCGCGGTAAATTAAGTTCTTCCGAAAAGTTTGTCAATGATTTGAATGAAGGAAAGAAAACCGTCTTTTATTTAAATGGATCTCCATCTGAAGTATTAAATTTTAAAGGAGGCAAACGAAATGGCGAATGGATCCGTTATTTTGAGGATGGGAAAACCATGATAAAAGGGGCATACAAAGATGATATGTACGCCGGAGAAGTCCTTTATTATCACACCAATGGAAAAATGATGTTGCGTGAGTTTTATCTAAATGGTAAATTAGAGGGCGTTCGCATACAATACGACGATGAAGGCAAGGAAGTAGCCAGAGCTCATTACAAGCAAGGCAAAAAATTAGAAGGCAAGGAAGAGGAAGCTTACATCAAGGAAATGGAAGAACGCAAAAACAATATTCAGCAGCAAAAGCAAAACGGAAATAAAGGAACGAGTGGTACAAAACCGAAATAGTTTTATTCTCATTTTACTGGTAATCTTATCCATTTCCTGTAAAAAGCAAGCTGATCCGGAACTTCCGGAAGAAGGGAAATTGTATTTTCCGCTCGATATTGGGAAATATGTCATTTATAATGTGGCCGAAATCAACATCGATGCTCCCGTAAGCAGGTTTGATACCACGCGCTATCAGCTGAAGCAAATTAATCAATCTGTTTTTATTGATAATACCGGTCAACCCTGTATTCGTGTTGAACGTTATTGGAGAACTGCTGATACGTTACCTTGGGTGATAAAAGATGTCTGGTATCACTACCGTGGCGAACAAAATGCACAAACCGTAGAAGAAAACCAACGGTATATACGTTTGGTTTTTCCTATGACAGAAACCTCGGTTTGGAATGGGAATGCGTATAATCAAATCGGACAATGGAATTATTTATACGAGAATATTAATCAACCCTTGACCCTCAACAACCAATCGCTCAGTCAAACAGTTTTGGTTCGTCAGCGCGATTATTCCAATTTCATAGAAAAGCAGGATTGTTTTGAAATCTATGCCAAAGAAATTGGATTGGTAAAAAAACAATATGTAGATATCGAAATTATTAATGGCGATTCTACACAAGTAAACCGCGGTTATATGTTATTCCAAAACCTGATTTCTTATGGTGTGGAATAGGGGATTGGTGCTGGTATTTTTATTTTTTTTCCAGCTATCAAAAGCTCAAAGTCCTTTTCGTGTATTTGTCTATTTCAGCGATAAAACAAATACGCCATTCACACTTCAGCATCCGGAAGATTATTTAAGTCAACGTTCCATTCAACGCCGAATCAACCAGGGAATAGCTGTTAATGCTACCGATTTACCGGTTGATCCGCAATACCTTTCCACACTGAAAGGGATCAATGGAGTCCATGTCCGTTTTGCCAGCAAATGGCTCAATGGTGCAAGCGTTGAACTAGCTGATTCAAATGCTTTAAATCAGGTGCTGGCTTTGCCTTTTGTTCATCATGCTGAACGAAGTTTTGTTTCTTCCACGGCCCAGGTTGAAAAAAATTATGTTCAATCCGACACCCGCGAATCGGGTTGGCAAATTGCTTCAGATAATTATTACGCCATTTCTTACAACCAGATCAATATCATGAACGGACATTTACTTCATGATGCAGGATTTGATGGAACGGGAATGATGGTGGCTGTAATGGATGCAGGTTTTCCTAATGTAGATCAGATGTCGGTTTTTTCGCGTTTGCGGAATGAAGGAAGAATTTTAGGTACCTACGATTTTGTGGATAATGAAGTGAACGTTTACAACAATTATCATTTTCACGGAACCACTGTTTTATCGTGTATGGCAGCTTGGGATCCGGGGCATTTTATCGGGACTGCTCCCGGTGCTTCCTATTGGTTATTTGTCACCGAAAACGATGCAACGGAAACCTTATCTGAAGAAGACAATTGGATAGCCGCAGCCGAGTTTGCAGATAGCGTAGGTGTTGATGTTTTTAATACCTCACTAGGTTATACGGAATTCGACGATACCACCACGAATCACACGTATGCCGATATGGATGGGAATACCACCCGGATTACTATTGCGGCGGACCTGGCGGCTTCTAAAGGGATTTTAGTGGTAAATGCTGCGGGTAATTCCGGCGCTGCTCCCTGGCATTATATTTCTGCCCCTGCAGATGGCGATTCGGTTTTGACCGTTGGTGCTGTAATGCCGGATAAATCCTATGCTTATTTTTCTTCGCAGGGACCAAGTTATGATGGACGATTAAAACCGAATATAAGCGCGCAGGGAATGTATGCCAATATCGTTTGGCCGGATGGAGTAATTGGATTAGCAAACGGAACTTCATTTGCATCGCCTATTCTTGCGGGAATAGCCACTTCACTCTGGCAATCGTCGCGCAATAAATCGGCAATGGAAATTTATCATGCCTTGGAACAAAGCGGAGATCATTATCTCAATCCGGATTACATGGTTGGTAACGGTGTTCCCGATGTAGCTCTCGCATATCAATTTCTCAATGGAAATTCATTGAGTTCAGCTAAAAGTCAAAACGAAGAAATTGCGGTATATCCGAATCCATTCAACAATGAAATCGTGGTTGACTTCTACGCGCTCGAGAGCGAAAACTTAGTCATTGAAATAATCACCGTAACCGGTGATGTCGTTTATTCAGAACGACTTTTAGTTGGAGGAAAATTGAGTCACCGTATACAGTTAAGCGGAATTACAGAACCACTCCCAAGGGGAATGTACCAATTAAAAATTAGTCACTCCGGTGGAATTATAACTAAGAAATTAGTTCATTACTGATTTTTACTTTATTTCGAGCTCCAGCATTTTTTTATTGCCCAGGAATCCCTCGAGTTGATCTCCGATTTTAACAGGACCCACACCCGCCGGTGTACCGGTATAAATCAAATCGCCTGTTTTTAACGTGATAAAACGAGATACATAAGCGATAATGGTGGGGATATCGAAAACCATTTCAGCAGCATTTCCCTGTTGAACGGTCTTTCCGTTAATATCGAGACGAAATGTTAAAGCGGATAAATCACCAGCTTCTGCAAGGGGAATCATCTCATTCGAAATTATAGCGGCATTATCAAATGCTTTGGCAATTTCCCAGGGTAAGCCTTTGTTTTTTGCTTTTTCCTGAAGATCACGCGCCGTAAAATCGATGCCAATTCCTACTTCAGAAATGTAATTTAAAGCAAATTCTTTTTCAATGCTTTTTCCCATTTTCCCCACCTTAAGTACAATCTCAATTTCGTGATGAAGATTTTCGGTGAAATCAGGATAGTGAAAGGGGTGTCCTTTTTGCAATAATGAAGTATCCGGTTTTAAAAAGAAAACTGGTTCGGTGGGAACGGCACTATTGAGTTCTTTGGCGTGGTCGGCGTAATTTTTACCAATGCAAATTATTTTCATTGTGCTTTCATGTTTTGTTTGATCTCTGTAATGATTTTTTTGGTGAACAAGGGGAAATCACCCTGCATCATCCAGGAATAGTATCCGGGTTCATTTTTAAATACTTCTTCCACCGCTTTTCCTTTGTGTTTACCAAAATTAAAAACAGGTATATCTTTTTCGTTATAGACAATTCTTCCTGCAAAATCCAGTGGAACATATTTAGGTTTGGTAAATTCATGCAGGTAATCCACATCCGATTTTAAATCTACATATTTCTCCAATTGCGCATCCAGCACCTCGGCTGTAGCTTTAATATCGGCTTCAGCACTGTGTGCATTGGTAAGTTCTTTCTGGCAATAAAATTTATAGGCGGCTGCTAATGTGCGTTGTTCCATCTTATGAAAGATAGCCTGTACATCAACCATTTTCTTTTTACGGATATCGAAGTCGATATTACAACGCAGAAACTCTTCTACTAAAACAGGGAAATCGAATTTAATGGAATTATATCCTGCTAAATCTCCTTCACCAATGAATTGCAAAATCTCATTGGCCAATTCGGCAAAAGTAGGAGAGGCAGCCACATCTTCATCGTAAATTCCGTGGATGAGCGATGACTCCAGCGGAATGGGCATACAAGGATTCATCCTTTTGGTATACACTTCTTCGGAATTATCCGGATTTCGTTTTAATATGGAAATTTCTACAATACGATCCGCACCCACATTCACACCGGTGGTTTCAAGATCTATAAAACAAAGTGGACGCTTAAGTTGTAATTTCATAAAATCATCATTCTGCAGTAAGATTAATTATTTTCTCAATCTTACCCAAACGATGGGTGAATTCATTCACCTTAATGTTTTCCGAATGCGTTTTATAACCATCCGCTTCAACACTGAGAACGTATTTACCGGGACCAAGAATAATCGTATAACGTCCGGTACCGGGGTTGGGACGATAATCTCCAACTACATCACCCGATTCGGTGGAAATGGAAATGATAACATCCTTTAACGTTTCTTCCGTTTTAGCCGGATTGGGAATAGTAATAAGGAATAATGTCTGAATGAATTCTACTTCTTCAAATGTAACGCGGTAAATATCCAAATCGCCCTGACCATCTTTTCGTTGAGCAGATACATAGGCATGCTTCCCATCTTCTGCAAATGAAATGGTACGTTCATCAAACGGCGTATTGAGCGGATATCCTAGATTTTTAGCCTGAGAAAACATTCCTGTTTCAGGATCAAAAGAAGAACTGTAAATATCGTATCCACCCATTCCCGGTAATCCATTTGAACTAAAATACAAGGTTAATCCATCGGGACTCAAGGAGGGGAAATCTTCATCACCAGTGGTATTGATTTCTGGTCCGCAATTAAATGGAATTCCCCATTTGCCATTGGGTAATTTTCTAACCATCCAGATATCGTATCCTCCTGCACCACCGGAGCGGTTACTTGCAAAAAAAATAATATTACCGTCGGGCGACATATAACCTGAAGTTTCAATACTCTTCTCGGCATTTACCTGTTCTACGAAAGTTTCCTTTTTAAAGGCACCATTCTTTTTATAACATCTGTACAATGCGCCCTTTTCTTCGCTTCCGGTGGAAAACAAGAATACACTTTCACCATCAGAAGATAATCCAACCACCTGATCATCGTAAGTGGAATTCATTTGTGTTACCAGTTTACCGGAGGTAAAAGTTTCACCATTAAATGTTGTAGAAAATACTTCCGAAGCATAATATCCATCGTATTCCACTTTCGAAGATTTTCCTTCTTTGCGGCGCGAGGTGTAGTAAATGGTTTTTTCATCACCTGTGGTGAAGGGATAATAATCGGGGAATTCGGAATTAATTCCGGGACCAAGGTTTTGAAAAGTAACCGGAATGGGATGTTGCATCATTTGTTTTGCAACCTGACAATTATCGATGTATTTATCAATGGAAGCATGCAGTTTTGCCGGTGCCTTTTTTCGGAACTCCTGAAATAATTCAATAGCCTTATCGAATTTGTAATCGTAGGTATAAGCAATGGCAAGTTGAAAGGGCGTTTCTGCGGGATATTTAGGTTGTTTGTAGGCACGTTCGAGGTATTGAATAGCCATTACCTTATCAATGTTCGTACGCAAATAGCAAACCCCTAAATGGAAATTATAGTCGGCATTATCCCTTTCCAGTTTTAAGAGTTTTTTGTACTCGGGAATAGCGTAGAGGTAATTCGTTTTTTTTAAAAAATCTTCAGCAATACCAGGATCAGGTTGCGCCATGGATCCGGTAGAGATAATCGTTAACAAGAGAAAAAATAAATATTTCTTCATCAATCCAAATTCTTTCACTTCAACAACGTATACAACATGTGTACCAATCGCCTTTATAAAAATAACAGAAATTGGGAATAATTGAAAAAGAAATAGATGGGGACTTAAAAACTGAAGGTGAATTCCGCTACATCGGGAATATTCACTTTAAACTCCACACGGCGGTTTAATTGTCGTCCATCGGGATTGTCGCTTCCATCCGGATTGGTATTGGCAGCTGCAGGCTTGGATTCGCCATACCAGGCTTGTTTCATTCTTGAGCGGTCGATACCCTTCGAAAGCAGGTAATTATAGGCTGCGTTCGATCTTCTTTCCGAGAGTTTTACATTGTATTCGTCGGTCCCCTTATGATCGCAGTGTCCGTCCATGGCGATTTTAACGTCTGGATTAGCAATCATAAATGTGGCGATCGTTTCGAGGGTAACAATACTTTTCTGACGAAGGAAATAGCGGTCGAAATCGAAATAAATATTCTCGAAATTTGGAATCTCCTTCAAGAGTTTTTCCAGATACACACGATCGATGAACTCGGTATAATAAAGTTCTTTGGTTTGTGGATCAAGGGTTTTGATGTAAGAAGAGAATAATTGGTCGGCATCTCCAATATCAATTTTATACAAAAACGCTCCGTTATCCTTTAATAAAGCCAGATCACGTTTCGATTCTTCTGCATTTTTAAATCTGAAAAATCCGACTTTATTGGTGGCAGTAGCTTTTACAATTTCCTTGGTTTCGTTCACCAGATAAACCGGCATTTCATTTACGGGAGTACTTTCTTTAGAACGCAAATCGGTTTTTTCGATGGTTCCTTCTAACGAAAAGTCCACATTAGAACCTTGCTGCACATCACCATAATTACTTAAGCGTGCATCGGTTTCATCGATTAGAATTTTATAGGTTTCCTTTGGATCAACATGTAGAAATTGGAAATATCCGTCCTCGTTAGTTCGTGTGGTTCTTACAATTTCATTTTGTGCATTCACTAAAAAGATCTCAATTCCTTTACCAGGTATCACAGCATTGTGCATTACTCTACCACCCAGTGCCATCCATAAATCAGGATTCGCATCGCGGTTTAGGAATGAACCGTCTTCTGGTAAACGATCAATTTTAAATTCTTCGAGTGAATTCGTTTTCACATCGAACATAGCGTTTTTAAATTTCGATTCCTGAGCGAGTTGATTGGTAAGTGTATCTTTATTCCGTTTAACATTGATCTCCTGAAACAAAGGGAAAAATTCGCACTGCTTGGGTAGGGTAAATTCCTGGGTGTGCGGACGAGAAACTTCAAATCCGTCAACCACCATTTCCATTTGATAGGTATTGTTTGGTGGTAATACAATCACATATTTACCGCTGTATTTATCAGAGGTATAAGTGCCTATCAGATTACCTGTTTTTTTATCTGTGATGGTAATTTTAGCACTGGCAGGTAACATTTTATCACCTGCTAAAACCAATCCTCTGATTTCGGTATTAGGTATATTTCTGCAATCGAGTTGAACGCGATAAATATCCATATCTCCAAAGCCACCCATTCTGGATGATGAAAAATAACTGTAGGTATTATCAGCAGAAACTAAATAAAAGATATCATCACCGGCAGAGTTTAATGGTAAACCGAGATTAACCGGTTTGCTGAGTTGTCCACCCACCACCTCACATTTAAAAATGTCATACCCACCAATGGAGTTATGTCCTTTAGAAGAGAAGAAAAATGTTTTACCGTCGTGGCTTAAAAACGGCGCATCTTCATCAAAGGGTGTATTGATGGATTCCCCCAGATTTTCTGCTGGTCCCCAAGTTCCGTCAGGTTGTTTGTGACTCAAATAAATATCTCTACCACCAAATCCGCCACCGCGATTCGATACTACATATAATAGTTGTTCGTCGGGCGTAATAAAAACACTGGGTTCGTGACTTCTCGAATTCACATTTTTATTCATACGAACCGGTTCCGACCATACGCCATCTATCAATTCCGATTGCCAAACATCTTTATCTCGATAGATAAATAATTTGGTTTCATTTTCATTGTATCCAATAACGGCATCGTGACTCTTTGTATTTACTTTACTCGAAATATAAATACCCGAAGAATCGAATTTAGTAGGGAAGGACCAGGTTAAAGAATCGAGTTTGTAGCTTACATAGATGTCTTCAAAATACTTTGAATCCATATATAATTGATCACCTGTGCTACCACTTTTTCTTCCGGTAAAAATGAGGATCGTTTCATCTTGTTTTACAACAGGAGTATATTCAGAGTAATCTGTATTTACCCGTTCTCCCAGATTAATAACTTTTAATGTCTTATTTTCTTCACCGAGAAGTGCAATTCCGGAATTACACATTTCAATGTACCGGGTTAAATCCTGCGATAAAAGTTGTCCATCCGGTGATCCGTCTAAAAACCTTCTGAACTCATTATAATAGTATATCGCTTTATCAAATTGATGGGTATAATGATAAGCTTTGCCCAGGTACAAAAAGATCTCTGCAATGGTATCCTTACCTGACCGGCGAAGTGCTTCTTCAAAATAAGGAAGCGATTTTTCTTTTTGAACTTCAGAATTAAAATAGGATAAACCGGCTTCGAAATGATAATCGACTTTCGAAGGATTCATCTCAATCAGCTTCGCATAGGTCTGTTTAGACTCGGCATACTGACCCTCTGTTAATTGCTTTCTGGCCTTCTTTAATAGCTTACGCTCAGATCCTTGCCCGTAGGACAAACCCGCTGCCAGAAACAGAGTTATTAACAGATATGCTTTGGTCAATTTCATTGAAACTTACCAAAGCTACCTATTAATCAACCTGTAATATTTTACCCTTTTAGGTAAAATTGCACATAGTAATGTTAATTATTTTGCTTTTAAACGGATGTACTGGTACTTGTGGTACTCATCCGCATTCTCTTTATAGTCGCCGTTATACTCAGGTCCCTGAACCATTGAAGTCTCGGAAACGAACTTGATTTTGTCTTCAGAAATACCTTTTGCTTTTAGGGCAATGATCAATCGCTTTTTGGCTTCTTCCATACGCACCTTAGCCAGGTTTTCATTTGTTTTAAAGGTAGCCGTTGGAACTTTTGATGCGCTGGACTCAATATCGATATACACCACACCATTTGCTTTCACCAACTTCGCTGCATCGTTTACGAACTTGTTAAAGTTCTTATCATCCGATACTCCTTTTTTGTTGTAGTTGTAATAACGTTCGTAGGAACTAGGTTCCGCTTTAATAACAACATTATTTTGGTTGGTGTTGTTGTTGTTATTCGTAGCAACTTCTTTTTTGTTGTAACTGTATTTACATTTTCCGTCTCTGGTAGTTGTGCCCACCACCTTATTCGTATTATCGACCAATACAATTTCAAGTTCTTCACACAGGGTGATGTTATCCACCTTCATTTTGAAGAGATAGGTATTGTCCGGATTTAATTTGCGGAAATTAAATGTACCGTCGGGATTCACCGATTCGGTGGCCATTTTTTTACCGTTCTCATCCATGATTTCTACCGACAACTTTTTGCCTTTGAGATTATCCAGATTCCCTAACACTTTCCAGGTATAGGTAGTCTCGTTGGTAGTATTGGTATTGTTTTCCGGATTTTCTTCAATAATACCCATAGCCACTGGATCTAACAGAAGCACCTTTTCCAGTTCCTGATAAGAAGCTTCACAAGGAACCTGGAATTGGTATTGATGGAATGTATTTCCTTCCATTTGATAATCCACCAGGTATTCGTGGCAAGGGGTTAAAACGAATACATAAGAACCATCTTGCGGACGAGGCTTATATTCGGTTGGATCGCCACCTTCGGTGAGGTCGGAAACCAAAATCACAATTCCATTAGGAATCGGTTGTCCGGAAGGGACTTTAATATATCCTTTTAAGATAGCCACATTTACGATAGCAGTAGAATCCAGCTGAATCATGTAAATATCCTTTTCACCATAGGTGTCGGAACGTACAGAACTGAAATAACCTCTTTTTCCATCGGCACTGGTGATGAAGAATACATCATCATCTACAGAGTTAATCGGAACCCCAATGGGAACGGGATCAGAAAAGGTTTTGTCTTCTTTGAATTCGGAAACAAATACATCGAATCCTCCCATACTTTTATCGGAGTTGGAGGAGAAATAAAGTACGCGTCCATCCGCAGAAATAAATGGGGCGTCTTCATCGTAAATGGTGTTAATAGGCGCTCCAACGTTAAACGGAGTACTCCATTGTCCATTCGGTAATTTAGTTACTCTGTAAATATCACGACCACCTAATCCGCCCGGACGATCCGATACGAAATAAGCTGTGTTTCCATCCGGAGTAAAAGTAATGTGAGTTTCCCATGAGGTTGAATTGACGAAGTCACCAATGGGTTCCATTTCGGTATAAGCCGTATCAACAAAGTCGGAATAATAAATATTTCCATCACCATCTACATCGTGATAAATGTAGAGACGTTGACCATCGGCCGAAACGCTGATGGTAGCTTCATTCTCGCGCATTTTGTTGAATAAATCGACTTGTTGCGCTTTGCCCCATTCACCAGTTTCACGGTTACGGAATGAAACGTAGATATCTTCATAATATTTACCATCATCCGGAATAATAGCTCGGATGTTGGACGAATCGGCTCTCAATCTTCTTGAGGTAAAATAGAGTGCATTTTCATCTAAGGAAATTACCGGAGAGTAATCGGAGTATTCGGAATTGACATTCGGACCCAAATTGATGGTTTGGGTATTTCCCTGGCGAGGATTTGCAACTTCATATTTTGCATTGTTCGCCATGGCAATCTGACGGTCAGCATCCGGAGCGAGAATGTGTTTTGTACCTGCTTCTGATTTAAAGCGGGTAAACATTTCGATGGCTTTATCGAACTGATAATTTAAATGATAAGCCTTTCCGAGGTAATAGTATAAATCGACAGGAGCCTGGGTTTCGGTAAAGTCGAAGGGATTGTATTTTTTGGTAACCTGATTGAGGCCTTTTTCCAAATGAGGAAGTGCTTTCGTTTTATTCAGGTTCAAATTCAAATAACAAACCCCTGCCTTAAAATTGTAGTTGGCATTGTCAGGTTTTTCTTCCAGAATAATCAACCAAACGCGCAATGCCTGGTAGTACTGCTTTTCTTTCATCAGTTCTGTGGCAATGTCGAATTTATCGGGTAGAGGAATTTTTCTCAGATCCTCATCCGATGGTGGGGTTCCTTGCGCAAATACGCCGGAAACGATTCCTGTAAGAAAGAAAATTACTACAAGTAAAAAGGCCTTTTTAGTTCGCATCAGATTTGATTTCAGGTATTAGATTTCGCGGTTCATATCGAATTGTTCGAGGTAATCGGCCACTCTCCGCACAAAACTTCCACCCAATGCGCCATCAACCACTCTGTGATCGTACGAGTGAGAAAGGAACATCATATGTCGAATACCAATAGTGTCTCCAAAAGGAGTTTCAATTACTGCAGGTTTTTTCCGGATGGCACCGGTAGCCATAATGGCAACCTGCGGTTGATTAATAATAGGCGTACCCATTACATTTCCAAACGTACCTACATTGGAAACCGTGTAAGTTCCTCCTGTAATTTCATCTGGTTTTAATTGATTATTTCTTGCACGATTAGCAAGATCATTTACGGCTTGTGTAATACCTACCAGATTTAAGCGATCGGCGTTTTTAATCACCGGCACAATTAAATTTCCGGAAGGCAATGCAGCTGCCATACCGATGTTGATTTCTTTGCGTTTAATGATTTTGTCGCCATCAACGCTAATGTTGATCATTGGGAAATCCTTGATCGCTTTAACAATGGCTTCGATGAGAATCGGAGTATAGGTTAATTTCTCTTTTTCTCTTTTTTCGAATTCCTTCTTCACTCGTTCTCTCCATAAAACCATGTTGGTTACATCCACTTCAACGAATGATGTAACGTGAGGAGAAACCTTTTTCGAATTCACCATGTATTCCGCAATCAGCTTACGCATGCGGTCCATCTCAATGATTTCATCTCCTGGGAATACCGGAACAGATACTTTCTTTTCTTCTCTGACTTCGATTTTGCTTTCCGGTTTTGATTCTGCAACGGTAACAGGTGATTGCTGAACTACAGTTTGAACTTTTCCTTTACCGCGGTTAGGCAGGTAATTCAAAATATCTTTTTTGGTAACGCGTCCTTGCAAGCCGGTACCCTGGATGGAGTCTAATTCTTCGATGGTGACACCTTCTGTTTGTGCAATAGTGCGAACGAGAGGTGAATAAAATTTTCCTTGTCCGCCATTTTTTACCAATGGAGCAGGGGTGGAATGGTGACCATTCGAACTAACTGAAGCTGTATTGGCAACTGGTGCATTGCTTACGGAAACTTCTGCTTTAGGGGCTACAGGAGTTGCAGCAGCAGAGGCTTCAGATCCGATGATGGCAATTGCTTTTCCAACTTGCACCACATCGCCTTCGTTGCATAATCTTTTAACCAGAATTCCCGCATTGGGTGAAGGAACTTCGGAGTCAACTTTATCCGTTGCAATTTCAATGATGGGTTCATCGAGTTCAACCATATCCCCCTCATTTTTCAACCATTTGATGATCGTTGCCTCTGCAACACTTTCTCCCATTTTGGGCAACAAAACTTCGACCTGCGACATTTTATTTGCTTTTTTTGATTTTAGATTAAGCTACAAAAATAAGCTAATTATCCTATTGAACAAGCACTTTAATAAAATGTGAAAAACTGATAATCAGCTTATTTAGCTTTTTCTTTCAGAAGGTTTTTTAAACAAACCCGAAAACAGCAATTTGAAGTCATTGCCCAGCTTATAATCCTTGGCATAAATAATATCTACTTTTTTAATCCAATCTTCTGATTGAGAATTAATTGAGATATTACTTGCGGTGCTAAAAACACCCGGTTTAATTTTAGGAAGTCGGTAATGGGAGGGATTTGCCACCTGATATCCGATGAGTGTTTTTTTCCCAATGAAAACCTTTAAAAAATCGGGTAATAGGGAAAAATTGGAAGGACGAATTAGTCCGATAACCGGTATGAAAAGAATGCAGCAAATTGAACCAAATAAATCGAACATTCGTTTGTTTCTGACATTGGCCGGTCGGGAAATGGAGTTGATATCGATAACGTACAAATCGCCGGAGGTGTCGATGCTATTGCTTCCAATCAGATACAAACTTTCAGGTTGTGCTATTTTAAAATCCACTTTTGAGTGATCGGAGGTGGACATTAAATCGATGATTTGTTGTGCTGAATTATCACGGGCACAAAAAATAATTTCATCGATTCGCAGGACGTCGATGATCTCATTGAGTTGGGAAATGTCGCCTACAAAATGAGGGTCCTTAATTCCTTTTTCCGGCTGTACAAAAGCGATAAAATCGGAGTAATTATTCGTTTGCTTTAATAAACCAGCTACCCGGTCTGCTTCGTCTGTTTTGCCAATGATCACAAAGCGTTTTGTGCGTCGTTGTTTAAGATTGTAATTTCTCCATCCGCTTAAATGAAAAATTAATCTCAGGTTGATGTAAACCAGGGTTGCCCAGAGAGAAGAAAGCAAAATGAAAATTCTGGAGAATTGCCAATCCTTAGGCAACAAACCATAAACCATGAGAATAACTGCTGTACCAATAGCTAAACCTTTTATAATTTTTAAAAGTTTAACCGGTTTATCATACCCACCGGAGAGCCAAACCGACAATAACCAAATGATGGAGTAGGAGGGAATGGCAATTTGTAGAACTTGTTCCGGGAAATGAATGCTCTTGTATTCGCCGTAATAATTTGCAATCAGAGCAGATCCTCCAAGTATGAGTGCAAAATCAATAAGTGGAACAATGGTTTGCTTGATGGCCCGACTGATAATGGCCATTCCTGCACGGAGATAAATGGCCAGGTGAATAAAAAAAGAAAACAGCCTTGCATTTTTTTCGGAGAAATGTTTGCGTGCAAAAATGATCATGGCATTGTAAAACACAAACACATAATTCACCGAACTTTTTTTGGTGCTTTCTCCTTTGTAATGGATAATTCGTGTTTTTGGGAAGTAATAATTTTTGTATCCGCCTAAAATTATCCGGTAAGAGAGATCGATATCTTCGCCATACATGAAAAAATCCTCATCCAGCAGACCCACTTTTTCCAAGGCATTTTTCCGCATTAACATAAATGCACCGGAAAGAATTTCTATTTCATGTACTTCTTCTTTATCCAGATAACCTAAGTGATATTTTCCAAACCGACGCGATTTTGGGAATAAGGCGGATAGTCCGAATATTTTATAAAACGCAACCGCAGGAGTGGGTAGTCCACGTTTCGATTCAGGTAAAAACTTCCCTTTACCGTCGATCATTTTTACACCCAATCCACCGGCATCCGGATGTTGGTCCATAAATTCAATCACCTTTTTAAACGTGTCTTCTTCCACTACGGTATCCGGATTTAACAAGAGGACATATTCTCCTTTTGCCATCCGCATGGCCTGATTGTTGGCTTTAGAAAATCCGGCATTGAATTTATTTTCGATGAGAATTACCTGCGGGAATTTTTTCTTCACCATGGTGCAGGAAGCGTCGATCGAGTTATTATCCACCACAAACACCTCTGCCTTTATCTCCTTTAGAGCGGCATAAACAGAATTAAGGCATTGCTCGAGGAAATACTCGACGTTATAATTCACTATGACGATGGAAAGCTTCATGCAATGGGCACAAAATAAAGCAAAATAAATTCAATCGGACCTATAACGGTCAAAGGCCACTATTATTTGCCAACCGTAAAGCCGGATTCATAGGGAATACGGTTTAAAATAGACCTTCCCAACGTAACTTCATCGGCATATTCCAGTTCATCTCCCACGGAAATTCCCCTTGCGATACTGCTGATTTTAATATTAAAATCTTTCAATTTTCTGAAAAGATAAAAATTGGTGGTATCGCCTTCCATAGTGGCAGAAAGTGCAAGAATGATTTCTTTTATTTCGCCGGACTCCACCTTTTTCACCAGCGATTCAATTTGCAAATCTTGCGGACCAATTCCATCCATAGGTGAAATAATTCCCCCTAACACATGGTACTTTCCGGTAAATTGACCTGTGTTTTCTATTGCCATCACATCGCGGATATCCTCCACTACACATAGCAATGATTCTTCCCTGCCGGGATTTGCGCAAATGGAACAAATGCTTTCATCAGAAATATTATGGCAATTATTGCAATGCTTTAAATCATGTGCCAGATGCAAAAAAGCAGCGGAGAATTTTTCAATTTCTTCTGGCTTTTTTTTCAGCATACTTAATACCAAACGCAAAGCTGAACGTCGTCCCACCCCAGGCAGGGAGGACAATTGTTCAACAGCTTCTTCAATAATTCTGGATGAATATTGCATGCCACAAAAGTAGCTTAAACTAGTTCTGAGAAATCAAGCCGGAAAAGGCTTTTTGCACTTTATTTTCAACAGATTTAAATAAAGGTTCGGAGCCAGGCTTCAGCTTCGTGTTTTTTTCTGAAGACCTTAAAAGGATATTTGGGCCGGTTAAAGCGATAATAGAAATCGGCAATGAGTTTATAGGCCAAATTTGTCACAACAATTGCATAAGCGCAAGCCGGTGTTTTCGATTCCATCTGAACAGCGTGGTCTCTGCCTTCACGTGTGACCGTTACACCTTCCATAGCTTCGAACATAAATGGACGTTTTTCCTCACCCAAAACTTCCAGAAATACCTTCAAATTCTCCAATTGATTTGCCACATCGATAACGGTATCATCCTTGAAAATGATTTGAACGATTCCGTCTTCACGAAAGTGAATAAAGGATGAACTAGTCTCTCTGGTTTCAATAATTCCTGTGCGAATCATGCCTCAAGTTAATGAAAAAACGTTTCCGAAGCGCTTTGCATCTTTTTTAAAATCGGACTGGGACGATATCTATCTTCACCGTAAAGGTCCTGCAAGTGATTCAGGCGATCTAACACATTTTTTATTCCTATTTCATCTGCCCAATGCAATAGTCCTTTCGGATAATTTACGCCCTTGGTCATAGCCAAATCGAGGTCTTCCCGTGTAGCGATATTCAGGTAAAGTGCATCTGCCGCTTCATTGATCAGCATGACCAAAATGCGCTCAACGATATAATTTCCTAATTCAGTGTCCTTATTCGCTTCTGGTTGAACGGCTCCTTCGGCATAGTTGTAATAACCTCTTCCGGTTTTGCGGCCAAGACGTTTGGATTCAACCTGACGCTTCTGGGTGAAGGACGGTTTATACCTCGGATCATAGAAAAACTCCCTGAAAACAGTTTCAGTAACAGTATAGTTTATGTCATTACCAATGAAATCCATTAATTCAAAAGGTCCCATTCGAAATCCTCCGATTTCCTTCATGGCCCAGTCGATGGTAGCAAAATCGGCGATTCCTTCTTCATAAATCCGGATTGCTTCGCCGTAATAAGGGCGAGCAACGCGATTTACGATGAACCCGGGTGTGTCTTTGGCTAATACCGTATTCTTACCCCAGGAGTCGATTAATTTGCGGGAAAGGACCAAATATTCCTCTTCAGTTTGAACGGCTGGAATAATTTCCACCAGGGGCATTAAGGGTGCAGGATTGAAAAAATGGATACCAACTACTCTTGAAGAATTTTGTACTGAGGCAGCGATTAGGGTCACCGATAAAGAACTGGTGTTTGTGGCAAGAATTGCATTGGGGGCTATGATCTGTTCCAGCTTTGAAAACAATTCTTGTTTGGCATTCAGGTTTTCTATAATAGCTTCTATAACTAAGCCGCAATCTTTAAAAGCGTTTAAGTCAGACGCAAAATGAAAACGCGATATTACATCGGCAGCACTTTGTATTTTTCCTTTTTCCTGAAGGGAATTCAGGATTTTTTCTAATGAAGATTTTGCTTTATTCAGCGATTCAGGATTAGCGTCGAAAAGGACAACCTGATGTCCATTCATAGCTGCTACCTGAGCAATTCCACTTCCCATGGCGCCACTTCCTACAACGCCGATATGCATGTTTTTCATATCCATTTATTTTCCTGTAAATACCGGAGCTCTTTTTTCTAAAAAGGCATTAATACCTTCTTTATGATCTGCACTTGCAGCTGCTTCTACCTGAACTTTTGCTTCAAGTTTTAATTGAGCACTTAGGTCGTTACTTACACTTTCATTCAACAGTCGTTTGGTAAGTCCAATTCCCTTCGTAGGCATGGCGGCTAACTGGGTACATAATTCAAGTGATTTGGCAACGAATTCATCATCTGCAAATACTTTCCAAATGAAACCAAGCTCTTTTCCTTCCTGCGCACTGATTTTTTCACTTAAAAACATCAATGCCGCTGCACGGTGATATCCGACTATTCGGGGTAAAATATGGGTTCCACCGCTATCGGGGATGAGTCCGATTTTACTGAATGCCTGGGAAAATGAAGCCGATTGTGTGGCAAGAACAATATCACAAGCCAAAGCCAGTGATGCACCGGCACCGGCAGCCACACCATTAACCGCTGCAACGATGGGCTTTTCCATAAAGCGCATTTTTTCAACAATCGGATTGTAATGTTCAATGACAATTTTTTCAATTCCGGGTCCACTCGGATCAATCGCCTCACCTAAATCCTGACCAGCGCAAAATGCTTTTCCACTCGATGTGAGCATAACACAACGTACATCATCATCTGCAGCGCATTTATCGAGTACGGACTGTAACTCAAGTGCCATTTGGCGGTTGAACGAATTAAACTTATCCGGACGCGACAAGGAAATTTTGCCTACATGTCCGATTTTCTCGAATTGAATGAAATCCATAATTAAAAAACTTAGAAGGCGAATATAGGTGGCCTTGAACGAAAAAAAAAGAAATTATAGCATCTCGGAGTATTTACCAGCCCGCGGTCCCAATTCAATTGCTTCCATATCGAAGATCCGTTGGCCATCAATTTTAAAGCGAAGCAGCGTTTTCACTTTGTGAAATCCATGAACACCTGCTGCTCCCGGATTTAAGTATAAAAACTGAAGTTTCTTATCGAATTCCACCCTTAAGATGTGGCTATGTCCACATACCAAAATCCCGGGTTGATGCTCAATGATTAATTTTTTTGCTGCAGCAAGGTAGGTGTAGGGTTTTCCTGCAATATGGTGAATCATCACTTTTACCTCTTCACACATAAAAACAGCTGTTTCCGGATAAGATTTTCTTAACTCCGTACCATCAATATTTCCATAAACAGCTTTTAGTGGTTTAAATGCTTCAAGTTGTTCAACAACATGGGAAGTACCGATGTCACCCGCATGCCAAATTTCATCGCAATCGGCAAAGTGGACAAACACTTTTTCATCCAAATAACCATGCGTATCGGAAATAATTCCAATTTTTCTCATCGCAGTTTTTTCTTTTGGAGTCGAATGGAATTCCCAACTACAATTACATCAGAAAAGGCCATGGATAAAGAACCAATCATCGGGTTTAGCCAGCCCATTGCTGCAATCGGAATTGCGATTACATTGTAGAAAAATGCCCAGAACAAATTTTGTTTTATGGTGAGCATGGTGTGTTTACTAATGAGATAAGCATCAGAGATGGCCTGGATATTGGGGGTGAGTAAAACCACTTGTGCAGCATTTATGGCAACATCCGTTGCCAAAGAAGGAGAAATACCTAAATAAGAAGCGGAGAGGGCAGGTGCATCGTTAATTCCATCACCAACCATGGCGGTGAATTTTTCTTTATTCAATGCTTTCATTTTTTCCAGTTTTTCTTCCGGAAGTTGTTCGCCATACCATTGCAGTATTCCCAATTCCTCTGCCACGGTTTTGCAATTTTCGTTTTTGTCGCCACTTAACAAGATGGGTTCAATACCATGATTTTTTAACTGGGAAATCATTGCTTTTGCACCCGGTTTTATTTCGTCTTTTAATTCAATATAAGCGACTGGCTTTTCATTTTTCCAAATCACAATTTCATGCAAGCCGGCTTCCGAAACCGCAGAATACATTCTGGATGACCCTACCGCCCAACGCGTATTATCTGAATCTATGGCCTGAATTCCTTTTCCTTTAATTTCATTAACCTGAAATAGTTCTATTGAACCGGACCTTTGCTGAAGCGATTTCACTATGCTTTTTGCCAGCGGATGTGAACTGTTTTTTTCAATGGAAAACAATACAGACTCAATGAACTCCTTTGAATCATCCGAAACGATTCGTATCGATTTTATTTCGAATTCGCCAGTGGTGAGCGTTCCGGTTTTATCGAATACAATCTGTTTAATTTTGGAGAATCGTTCTAAGGTATCTCCCCCCTTGATCATGATTCCATTTTTTGCAGCTCTTCCTACTCCTGACACTACCGCTGTAGGTGTTGCTAATCCCATAGCGCAGGGACAGGAAATGACCAAAACAGCAATACTCTGCATCAAGGCCTGCTGAATTGAAATATCGAATACAAAAAAAGAAAGTACAAAGGTTAACATGGATATGGCCACAACCGCAGGGACAAAAATTGCACTGACTTTATCGGATAACTTTTGCAACTGAGGTTTTTGGGTTTGCGCCTGTTTCACCAGGGTGATGATCTTGGATAGGGTGCTGTCTTTTCCGATTTTGGTGGCGCTGATTCGTAGGGTACCCTCAAGTAAAATAGTACCGCCAATTACGTTTTGTCCCGTGCTTTTAAGAATGGAACGACTCTCACCGGTAATCATCGATTCATCGGCATAACCATTTCCCGAAATTACTATGCCATCTACAGGGATACGATCTCCGGAATTCACTTGTAGAATATCATCTTTCTGAATGTATTCAGACTGAATTTCAACAATGCTTTCACCTTTTTCGGTGTTTATTATTTTTTTGGCATTTACCTTTTGCAATGAACTCAATTCGCGAATAGCGGTGGTTGTTCTGCTTACTGAGCGATGTTCAAGTACATTGCCTAAAAACACCAGTGTGATGATTGTGGCAGCAGTTTCAAAAAACAGATAGTTATGAACTTCATGCGTTCCCCAATAGCTTAGCGAGCCCCAGATACTATAAACGAAAGCAGCAGTGGAACCGATAAAAATCAGCACATCCATATTTGCAATTCCTGATCGTAGAGATCCCCATCCGCTTTTTCCAAAATGGATAGCGCCTAAAAGGTAAACAGGGAGACAAAGGAAAAACTGAACAAGTGCTGAATTTAAAATAGAATCATGACCTAAAAACATATGTGCCAAAAGGGGCAGTGTAAAGATCAACGAGAAAATAAATTTCTTTTCTATGCCGGATATTTTACCACTTTCTTCTTCTGTTTTCTCCGTCAACGCTTCGTAACCAATTTTTTTTAGTTCGGACTTAATTTCCTCGAATTCTAGATCGCCGGAAAACCGCACTTCTCCTGAAATGAAATCAGTGTTGACGCTGTTGAGGCCTAATTTTTCCAGCTTTTTAGTTACGCTCAAAGCGCAATTGGTGCAGGTCATTCCCTCTACAATAATTTGCCTCTCTTTAGAATTATCCGACATAATGACCCAAAATTACTTTAAAGATTTTCCTTACAATAATATTTTAATTGCTTTGCACATATCAAACTTTTTGTATTTTTGCACTCCCAAACACGGTGGTTGTAGCTCAGTTGGTTAGAGCATCAGATTGTGGTTCTGAGGGTCGTGGGTTCGAATCCCATCATCCACCCACCTAAAAATTAAGGGCGACATTGTCGCCCTTAATTATTTTAAAATCATTGATTTGGATTTTCTTCTACCAGCACAAAAATATCTTCATTAGGTCGCTTAAACAAGTATTGTTCGCGGGCGAATTTTTCCAACTGCTTTCGGTCCTTTAACTGGTTAAGGTTTTCGTAAGTGTCTTTGATTAAGGCTTTTCTTCGGTTGAGTTCCCGGGTCATTTCCTGCCGTTTCTGGTAAACCTTGTATTGACGGAAAAAATCATTGTTATCGAAGAAGGTCATCCACAGGAAAAACAAGGTAATGGTCAGAATGTACTTATTCCTGAATAAGCCAACCCAATTCGCTAGTCTTCCTTTTTTCATTTTACAAATGTAGAAGGAAATATTGCTATACCTGAAGCAGGCAAATTGCTTTATTCATAGTGTCCTGTTAAAAAAGCAGGAACTTGTCGATGTTTTTTCTCAGACGGAACACCGATTCCGGATCGGTTAATTCGTTGTTTGGATTTAAAATTTTATCGATTTGCGGGAATTTAGGTTTATCGCTCAACACTTCCACCTGAAGGTAATGAAGCACCCCCGTAAAATGATCAAGTGCTCTCAGGGCACCTGCTCGTCCGGAACTGATGCCTACCAGACTTGCTTTTTTACCCTGAAAATTCCTTGGATGTACAGAATCAATAAAGGTTTTCAATATTCCCGGAAAACTTCCGTTGTATTCTGGAATGACAAAAATGAACTTATTAACATCGCGTATATATTGCTCCGCAAGCTGATCAAATTCGGGCAGAGACTGGTCCTCAATTTTCGACCAGGCAAAATGAGGGGGGAGCGATTGAAGGTCCAGAACCTGACTTTCAACATTTCTACCCTTCAGTTCCAAATGGATCAGCCGGGCCATGCGTGCAGAATAACTATTACTGCGATTGGTAGAGGAGATAATGGTAATCACGTTGATTGTTGATAACTGTTCAATTAACAAAATTCTGTTTAAAAGTCTCAGTCCCGTATACCCCTTTCAGGAGGTATTGATTGAGTATCTTTATATTCTGAATTTTGGTGGAGCAAAGTTAGTTGATTTTGTTTCCATGAACACGAATTAATACAATTAAAATCAAGGACTAAGAGCATGGGAAAGATCATTGCTGTTGTGAATCAGAAAGGTGGGGTAGGGAAAACCACTAGTGCTATTAACCTCAGTGCCTGTTTTGGGGCGCTGGAGTTTAAGACTCTTTTGGTGGATGCAGATCCTCAGGCCAATGCTACTTCCGGGGTTGGTTTTGATCCGAAAAACATTAAAACCAGCATTTATGAATGCCTGATTAATGACACCGATCCAAGGGACATCATCTTAACAACCAATAATCCGAATCTGGATTTATTGCCTGCGCATATTGATTTGGTGGGTGCGGAAATTGAGTTAATCAATTTACCCAACCGCGAAATGATGATGAAGCGCGCCTTGTCGAAAATTAAAAACGATTATGATTTTATCATCATCGATTGTTCGCCATCACTTGGTTTAATCACCGTTAACGCTCTAACCGGAGCAGATTCAGTGATTGTTCCTGTTCAATGCGAATATTTTGCATTGGAAGGACTAGGGAAATTATTGAACACCATCAAAATTGTTCAATCCCGATTGAATCCTGAATTAAGCATCGAAGGAATATTGCTCACGATGTATGATACGCGTCTACGTTTATCCAACCAGGTGGTGGATGAAGTTAAAACGCATTTCCAGCAATTGGTATTCGATACGATCATACATCGCAATACTACGCTGGGTGAAGCACCATCACACGGTGAAACAATTATTATGCATGATGCCACCAGTAAAGGGGCAATCAATTATCTCAATTTGGCGCGGGAAATTCTGCAAAAAAATGAGATGACACGCATCAACGAATCCGACAAAATCATAGAAGCATAATCATGAGCAAACAAAAAAAATCAGCTCTTGGCAGGGGCCTTGGTGCCCTATTGGCCAGTTCTGAAACTGACATCACCTCGAAATACGAAAACAAAAAATTTTCTGAAGCAGTTGGATCGATCGCCATGGTGGCCATTGAGCGCATTGAAGCAAATCCTTTTCAGCCCCGCCAGCATTTCGAAAAACAAGCATTGGTTGAACTTACCAATTCCATTAAAGAACATGGAATTATTCAACCTATAACCGTTCGTAAACTGGGTAACGATAAGTACCAGTTGATTTCCGGAGAACGTCGTTTTAAAGCTTCCCAAATTGCCGGTTTAAAAGAAGTTCCTGTATACATCCGCATTGCGAATGATCAGGAAATGCTTGAAATGGCACTAATCGAAAATATTCAACGACAGAATTTAGATGCCATAGAAATTGCAATCGGATATCAGCGATTGATTGAAGAGTGTAAATTAACCCAGGACCAATTAGGTGAACGGGTAGGGAAGGACCGTTCTACGGTTACCAATTACCTGCGTTTACTTCGTCTCCCCCCCGAAATTCAATTAGCTATTCGCGAGAAGAAAATAACCATGGGTCACGCCCGTGCTATTGTTTCACTCAGTGATGAAAAAGATCAGGTTTCGCTTTTTAATGAAGTGGTGGATAACGACATGAGCGTTCGTAAAACCGAATCTCGTGCAAAAGATATTATTCAAGGCCGTGTAATTCCTTCGGAAGAACCGGTGAAAAAAGGTACAAATCCCGCATCACAGTTATCGATGCCTCAGCAAAAAATTAAAGAGGATTTGGCTACACGATTGAATACGGTTGTCGACATTAAAAAAACACCAAAAGGAAGCGGCAGAATAATTATCGATTTTAAAAGCGATAAAGATTTAGAACGCATCATTGAACTGCTGGATATCTGATGCGTTTTTTCGCGTTGCTTAGTCTACTTTTCCTGAGCTCGTTTCAATTTGTAAACGCACAGGGTGATTCAACTTCCCATAAAAAGGTGATTGAATTCGATACTACGCATTCGCCTAAAAAAGCCATGATCTTGTCGGCGGTTTTACCCGGGGCAGGACAGATTTACAACCACAAGTATTGGAAAGTTCCTGTTATTTATGCTGCCATGGGTACCAGTTTGTATTTTATTCTGGATAACAGCAAACAGTATAAAAATTACAGAACAGAATACGTATACCGTTTAAACAACAATGGAGCGGTTTCGAATTTGGATTTGGCCGACTATTCCGAAAGTCAATTACGAATTTTAACCGATCAATACCGAACATGGAGAGATCTGTCGTATGTAGTTATGGCCGGTTTTTATGTGTTGCAAATAATAGATGCTACAGTGGATGGATATTTGTGGCGCCATGATACTTCGCCCAATTTGAGTTTCGAGTTCCGTCCTTCATTTGTAAGTACCGCCGGTGGAATGGCCGGATTTCGCTTTAGGATTAAATTTTAATTTTGAATTATGAAGATTGCCTTATTGGGATACGGTAAAATGGGGAAAGAAATTGAATCCATTGCATTAGGGAAAGGACATGAAATTGTCCTAAAAATCAATTCCGCCAATGGTAATTTTAATCCCGAAGAATTAAAAGTTGCCGATGTGGCCATTGAATTTAGTCGCCCGGATAATGTCCTGCCCAATATTGAAAAATGTTTTTTAGCAAATGTCCCGGTTGTAATTGGTACAACAGGTTGGTATGAGCAATTGACTGCAGTTAGAGAAAAATGTATTGCCGGAAAACACACCATGTTATATGCCTCCAATTTTTCGGTTGGAGTAAATATCTTTTTTGAATTAAATAAACGATTGGCAGAATTAATGAATCCGCATTGGCAATATGAAGCCGGTATGGAAGAGATTCATCATACTCAAAAACTGGATTCACCAAGTGGAACTGCTATAACCCTTGCAGAAGGAATGTTGCAGCATTTGGACCGTAAAAAAAGTTGGGTGAATCATTCCACCGAATCGACCGAAGAATTACCGATTATCTCTAAGCGAATCGATAATGTTCCCGGTACACATATCATTCGTTATTCATCGCCCATAGATGATATTGAAATATCGCACACCGCCCATAACCGGAAGGGATTTGCTGCCGGAGCTGTTCTTGCTGCGGAATGGCTGCAGGGAAAAACAGGTGTGTTTACCATGAAAGAAGTATTAAATTTTTAACAGATCGTATACATGAATCTTATTGCAAACATCCTGCTCTTATTATTGATTGTAGTTTATTTTGCCAGTCTTTATAAAATATTCGAAAAGGCCGGCAGAACAAATAAGTGGGAAGGATTTATTCCCGGCTACAATATTTTTATCTGGATTAAAGTAATGCAAAAACCATGGTGGTGGATTTTGTTAATGATAATTCCCGGAGTAAACTTCCTCATGATTTTTGTACTCAATGTGGAATTGTCACGGTCTTTCAATCAACGTTCGGCCTCCGACGCTTTAAAGATGATCATCTTTCCCTGGTATTTCGTTTATAAAATAGCGCATGATCCACAGTATGTTTTTGTGGGACCCGAAGATTTTTCAAAAAAATCAAAGCCCCGTTCACGCGAGTGGTTCGATGCATTATTGTTTGCGGTCATCGCTGCTACCATTATCCGTACCTTTTTCTTAGAAGCATTTAAAATTCCAACTCCATCTATGGAGAAAAATCTATTGGTGGGAGATTTTCTTTTTGTAAGTAAAGTAAGCTACGGAGCAAAACTTCCGGAGACACCAATTTCTTTTCCTTTTACCCACAATACCATGCCTGTTGGAAATGGAAAAAGTTATCTTGAGATTTTTACATTACCACATTTACGTTTACCCGGATTTGGTTCCGTACAGCGAAACGATGTTGTTGTATTCAACTTCCCCGCGGGAGATTCCGTTTTGTGGGATAATACCAATGTGACCTATTACACCGCCATTGCCCAAGCCGGTTTCGAAAACTTTCAGGGACAAGGCGTTTTCGATTTAAATAAGGATACTTTGCTGGTGCAACAGTATGATAAGATAAAAGAGGCATATATTAATCCTTTACGTCAGCAATTAATTTCCAGGAATAAAATCGGAACTCGTCCCGTGGATAAGCGCGATAACTACATCAAGCGTTGTGTTGCCATTCCTGGTGATGTAATTGAAGTAAAAGATCGTCAACTTTATGTGAATGGCGAAGCATCCGGAAATACCGACGGAATGCAATTTAACTATGTAGTACATTCCCAAACTGCCATTCCTCAGGCAAACAATGGAGCTTCATTTAAATCTTATTTAAAACAGAATTACGATATCAGCTCTTCCGATTGTGCAGTTCTTGATTTTAATTCAGGTATATTTTTAGTTCCATTAACCGCAGAGAATCTGGAAAAATTTAAAGGACTTTATGGCGAAAACAATGTGCGACCTGTAATTAAGAAAAAAGGACATTACCTGGATATTCGTTCCATGCATTCTCCTTATGGAGTTCCGGGAATCGACGAAATCCGATACCTCCCCATTTTCCCAAGTGATATAAGATATGATTGGACAGAAGACAATTTTGGTCCGCTGAAAGTCCCGACAAAAGGAGAAACCATCGAATTAAATCTCGATAATCTTCCTTTGTATACCCGCATCATTGATGTGTATGAGAAAAATGATTTGGAAGTGAAAAACGGAGAGATTTTCATTAATGGACAAAAAGCTACTTCCTATACCTTTAAAATGAATTATTACTGGATGATGGGAGATAACCGCCAGAACTCGGCCGACTCACGTTTTTGGGGATTTGTACCCGATGATCATATTGTTGGGAAAGCCGTTTTGGTATGGTTCTCTACCGATCCTGAAACAGGAATTCGTTGGAATAGGGTATTTAAAGGAATACACTAAATCTAAAACAAATAAAGGGGCCCCATTGGAGCCCCTTTTTTATTTGGAGTTTATTTTCACAAAAGAAGCGGGTGGCGTTTGAGAAAACTTAAACACTACTTGCTATGAAAAATTTTCACCACCCGCATATATGAAAAGAACGTCGGTAAATCTCTCTGATAGTTACAAATGTATTCTTTCTAACGAGTAAAACGTCGATTAGATACACTTATTTTGCGACAAAATTCGCCTGTTCTTACATTTCTACAGTTTAACACTTCTATGTTTACAAATTAACATAGGACCGCCACATACAGGTCGGCCTCTTTAGTTATTTAGCGGAAAGTCCTGAAAACATGAAGGTTCATTTTATTGCAATTGGTGGTAGTGCGATGCACAATCTGGCTATAGCATTGGCTAAAAGCGGAGATCAGGTAAGTGGGTCCGACGATGAAATTGTAGAGCCTTCCAAATCAAGATTACAACGTTATGGTTTATTACCGGCCGAAGAAGGATGGTTTCCGGAGAAAATAAGTGCGGACCTGGATGCCGTTATTCTTGGAATGCATGCCCGTATGGATAATCCGGAATTAAAAAGAGCCAATGAATTAGGATTAAAAGTCTATTCGTATCCCGAATATATTTATGAGCGAACAAAAAATAAAACGCGTATTGTAATTGGCGGTTCACATGGAAAAACTACCATCACTTCGATGGTGCTTCACGCGTTGAATAAAAATGGAATTCCGCACGATTATATGGTTGGAGCCCAATTGGAGGGTTATGAGTGTATGGTGGGTTTTTCTGATGACAGTAAATTGGCCGTTATTGAAGGAGATGAATATTTATCCTCGCCGGAGGATCGTCGACCTAAATTTCATTTATACCAACCCCACATTGCATTGATTTCGGGGATAGCCTGGGATCACATCAATGTTTTTCCAACGTTTGAAATTTATGTTGATCAATTCAGAAAATTTATCGATCTCATTGAAGAGGGTGGAACCCTGGTTTATTTTGAGGGCGATCAGGAATTAACATCGATCGTTCCGCAGCATGGAAACAACATCAATAAAATTTCATATCAGGCATTTCCTAATGTCACACGTGATGGAATTACCTATTTACTCCATGATTCAAAAGAAATTCCACTATTAATTTTTGGCGATCACAACATGCAAAATTTAAATGGTGCACGATGGGTGTGTGAGTCGGCCGGAATGAAACTGGATTCTTTTCTGGATGCCATGAAAAGTTTTAAGGGAGCAGCCCGGCGCTTAGAGCTCGTAAAGAAAAATGATACCTGTTCGATTTATAAAGATTTTGCGCATTCGCCCAGCAAATTAAAGGCGACAACCGCAGCAGTAAAAAATCAGTTCCCACAGCGAAAATTAATTGCTTGTATGGAGCTTCACACCTTTTCCAGTTTAACGGAAGAATTTTTGAAAGAGTACAAAGATTCCATGAAGCTTGCTGATATCGCTTTTGTATACTTTAATCCGCATACCATTGCACATAAGAAATTAAAATCTATAGAACCTGAAACCGTTCAGCAATCGTTCGGTACATCGAATGTGCGGGTATTTACAGATTCGAATACACTGGTAAATGAATTGCAGGAAATGAAGTGGGAGGACAGTAATTTATTACTGATGACATCCGGTAATTTCGACGGGGTTGATTTTAATCGTTTGGCGGATCAGCTTATTTCCTGATCAACTGATTTTCGAAAAATTTTCGCCATCCCCAGGCGATGACCAGGCTGTAAAAAAAGGCCATGATCATTCCTCCAACAAGGACCATAGTGCTTAGGAAAAATGGAGAAAACCACAATTCCGCTTGTTCTTTTTCGTCATCGATAAAATCTTCGCGGGTTTTATCCTGAAGTTTTTCCGGATTCTGTTTTTTTAATTCTTCAAAATCGGCTTTTCGTGCAATTTCAACACGTTCTTCCACGCGTTGTTGAACGAAATTTTTATCGATGGTAGAATAATACAAATAAGAAAAAGCCGATACAAGGATTAAATAATAAGCTGCCGATTGCATGGTGATTTTCACATCATCGGTGTATCCGCGTTTTTCAGGATGTACTTTTTTCCATGAATAGATTCCAAAGATCATGGTCATGAGTAAGCATAAAATATTTCCGAAAACTACAAGGACATATAAATCTCCGTGTTTGCCGGTCTGAAATAAAATTAATTTCAGAATAACAAACACAGAGGTAAATATAAGGGCAGTCTTAAATGGAATTTTCATGCGCTTATCCGTTCATCGATAATAAGAACTCATCATTGTTGCGGGTATCCTTCATGCGGTCCTTAATAAATTCCATAGTTTCTATAGAGTTCATATCGGCTAAATGCTTGCGAAGAATCCAAACACGCTGAAGTGTTTCTTTATCGGTAAGTAAATCTTCTCTCCGTGTACCCGATGCAAGAATATCGATAGCAGGATATACGCGGCGATTAGATAATTTACGATCTAATTGTAGTTCCATATTTCCGGTTCCTTTGAACTCTTCGAAAATAACTTCATCCATTTTAGAACCGGTTTCCGTAAGAGCAGTAGCTAAAATGGTTAAGGATCCTCCGTTTTCAATTTTACGGGCACTACCAAAGAATCGTTTTGGTTTGTGTAATGCATTTGCATCTACACCACCGGATAATACTTTACCCGAAGCAGGTTGAACGGTATTGTATGCACGCGCCAGGCGGGTGATGGAGTCGAGCAGAATACAAACATCATGTCCGCATTCCACCATTCGTTTTGCTTTTTCAAGAACGATATTGGAAACTTTTACGTGACGATCCGCAGGTTCATCGAACGTAGAAGCAACTACTTCTGCTTTTACACTACGTGCCATATCGGTAACCTCTTCCGGACGCTCATCAATCAGCAATACGATCAGATATACTTCAGGATGATTTTCTGCAATAGCATTAGCCACATCTTTCAACAACATGGTTTTACCCGTTTTGGGCTGTGCTACAATCATTCCACGCTGACCCTTACCAATCGGTGCAAAAAGATCCATTACGCGGGTCGACATATTATCCTTTGAATGTCCGGTTAACTGAAGTTTTTCAGTAGGGAATAAAGGGGTTAAATATTCAAATGGAACACGGTCGCGGATATAGGAAGGATTCCTTCCATTGATGCTTTCAACCTTCACCAGCGGGAAATATTTTTCACCTTCGCGGGGTGGACGAACCGTTCCTTTTACGGTATCACCGGTTTTTAGTCCGAATAACTTGATTTGCGCAGTGGATACATACACATCATCAGGCGAGGCGAGGTAATTATAATCGGAAGATCGCAAAAAGCCATATCCATCCGGCATTAATTCGAGTACGCCTTCGGTGGTAACGATGTTATCCCAGTTAAATTGCGGCTCTTGTTCCCTGCGTTGCTGATGCTGATGTTGTTGAGGGTTGTTATTCTGATTATTGTTTTGATTCGGATTATTTTGATGCGAACGCTGATTCGGATTGTTTTGATGCGAACGCTGATTGGGATTGTTTTGATGATGACGTTGCTGTTGATGTTGTGGTTGCTGACGTTGACCTTCAACCGGATTGTTTTCTGATTGAGCCGCCTTTTCATTTTCAACTGCAGGACCTTCAGATTTAACTGATACTTCACGTTCTTCCTCATTCGAATCATTGTCATCATCCTCTCCATCTTCATCCTCATCGTCGTCATCTTCATCGGTAGAAATAATGGCAGGTACAATATATTCTTCTTCTTCCTCTTCGTTAACCGTAGCATCAGAAAATAAATCGGAATTTAAATTCACTGCAACTTCATCCACAATTTTAGGAGCATCATTATTCTCCTTCGGTTTTCTACCACGTTTTTTGGGAGAATTATCTTCTGAACCTGCTTTAGATTCGTTTTCAGGTTGTGCTGTATACTCTGCTTTTTCCGCTTTTAAAATGCGCTTTCTTTTGGGTTTATCTTCACTCATGCGGTTAAATTGAAATCAATAAAAAATTTAAAATAATGTTAGAACCTTTGGGGATTAATTTCTCCGAAATGGAGGAAATGAAAAACTGGAATTATGATTCAGAATGGGAGAATTCCCGAGAATCATGGTGCAATAATAATAAAAAATATTAACCTGCAAATAAAAATTAAGCAACCGATAATGGAATGCTCAGAACCGCTTCATCATACAAAGGGTAAATTCAAACCGTAATTATGTTTGAATTGGTATATTGTTGCGTTATTCTTAGTGCTATGCGTTATTTCCTGCTTTTTCTTTTACAATTCGTCTGTTTTTTTGCTGATGCTCAGTTGAATATGACGCTTTTGAGTCATGTAGACTACAATCCCACCCACAATTCAGGATGCAGCAATCTTTGGGGATATACCGATGAGCTGGGAAATGAATATGCGATTGTGGGACTAAATAAAGGGACTTCTATAGTTGATGTGACCGACCCTGTAAACCCGGTTGAAAAGTTTTTTCTGGCCGACTCCAATTCCATCTGGCGTGAAGTGAAAGTTTGGGGAGATTATGCTTATATCACCACCGAGGAACATGCCGGATTATTAATCATCGATTTGTCACCCTTACCTGCATCTACCGTTTTACCCAACTACCGGTTCTTTGGAGATATTTCAAATCCTTTTTCATCGGCACATTCGCTGTTTATCGACGAAAACGGAATATTATACATTCACGGTGCAAATCGTGGAAATGGAGGTGTAATCTTTTTTGACCTTAGTGTAGATCCGATTAATCCACCGGAAGTTGGTTCTTACGATGCGCATTATGTTCACGATAGTTATGCAAGAGGAGATACCTTGTATACGGCAAATATTGTGGATGGATTTTTTACTGTTTTAGACATCAGTGATAAATCAAATCCGATTGTACTCGCTACCCAAAATACACCCAATAATTTTACGCATAATACCTGGTTAAGTGATGATGGAAAATATCTGTTCACTACAGATGAAGTTTCCAATGCATCGATTGCATCTTACGACATCACCGATATGGGTGATATTAAACTACTAGATCAGGTGAAATCAAATCCAGGGTCGGGTTCTATTCCTCATAATGTGTACTATTATCAGGGCTGGTTGATTACTTCGTATTACAGAGATGGAGTGGTGATTCATGACGCACATGATCCCTATAATCTTATCGAAGTCGGAAATATTGATGTTTCTCCATTAAGCGGAAATGGCTTTAATAGTATTTGGGGTGTTTATCCTTATTTTAATTCGGGAACCATCATCGCTTCCGACATCGAAAATGGCTTATATGTTTTTGGAAGAACACTTGTTCGCGGTGCGATGTTGCATGGTACGGTAACCAATTTTAGTGATGGAAGTCCAATTTTTAATGCCACCATTTCAATCCTCAATCAATCAGTAAACACGAGTTCCGATTTGGCCGGTAACTATAGAACGGGTTTAGGTCAATCAGGTGTTTTCGATATCGCGTTTTCAAAACCCGGTTTTTTCCCGGATACCTTGTTTAATGTTTCCATCACCAATGGTGATACCACTTTTGCAAATATGGCTTTAGTTCCTTTTACCCCGATATCGGTGAGCGGACAAATTACCGAAGTCGGAAGCGGAATTCCCATTGCAGGTGCGCAGGTCGTTTTTAAAAACAATGATTTTACCTTCTCGGCAATCAGTGATGCAAGTGGAAATTATTCCATTCCTTCGATGTATCAGGGACAGTATAACCAGGTATGCGGACATTGGGGTCATTGGAATAATTGCGATCTGGTCGATTTTCAATCATCCGTAAATACACGTAATATTTTATTGGAAAAAGGTTATTATGATGATTTTGCACTGGATTTTGGATGGACCGTATTTTCTGGCGCAGATGGTGGAAATTGGGTGCGTGAAATTCCAATTCCAGCAGGTTTACCGGATGGTACACCTAGTAATCCCCACTACGATGTGTTAAGCGACTGCGATTTAATTTGTTTTCAAACCGGAAATCAAGCCGGAACCGCAGCAACGGCCGATGTAGATGGTGGCCCGGCCATTCTCACTTCACCGGTTTTTGATGCTACTCAATATACAGATCCATGGATAGGTTATGAGCGATGGTTTTTCAACTATGTAGGTCAGGGTCCTCCCAACGATACACTAAAAATTATGATTACAGACGGTATCGATACGGTAATTGCAGAAAGTATTACGGTGGATAATACGCCAACTTCTCAATGGGTTAGTTCCGGATTTCAAATTTCTGCTCTCATGGTTCCATCTTCCAGCATGCAGATTATATTTTACACGGAAGATGATTGGATCCTTGGTGCAAATTACCTCGAGGCAGCGGTGGATCGTTTTTATATTTCAGAAGGGAATCAATTAGGACTTTCAGAGCAAGCGCAAGAAAACATGTCGTGGAAAAGCTATCCAAATCCTTCCAATGGCTTTATTCATTTTTGGTTCGATGATGTTAAATCCTCATCGCACCAGGTGAAGATTTTTGATCTCAGTGGTAAATGCCTTAAAAATCTGAATATTCCGTTCTCCGGATATGGTATCCAGCTCGATCTTTCTCCCGGAATTTACTTTTTAACAAGCGAAAATTACCCAACTATTAAATTGATCATTTCCGAATAATTTCATTGGCAGGGAATTTCTTTTCCTATTTTTGTGGTATTGACCACACATTATGGAAAACGAATTATTTAAGGATTTTAAATCGGTAGACGCAGATGAATGGATGTCTGCCCTCCTTAAGGAATTAAAAGGAAAATCGTTTGAAGACACGCTGGTATGGAATACCATTGAAGGAATTCGCCTTGAACCTTTTTATGATCAATTAAAAAAGAACGTTGGTGTCCCAGGTACTGCTCCCTACCGGAGAGGAATCAATAAGCCTTTTAATGCATGGGAAATTGATTTTAAGGTGGATTACCAGGCTGATGACCATTCTGCCAATAAAGAAGCGCTTCAGGCTTTATCGGATGGGGCTAGTTCAATTACGTTTTCAGGTGATCTAAGTTCAGTTGATTTAAATCAATTGCTGAATGGAATTGAATTGCCTTATGTGGAAATACGATTTGAGCATAGCGGAAAAAACAAAGCAACACTAATCCACAAGTTAAAAGAATACTATAAAGGAGATCCGGCATTATTACGTGCTGGAATTTATTCCGATCCCATTGGAGAAGCATTACTAGCCGGTGGATTTGAACAGGATTTTAAATCTGCTTTTTCGAGTCACGTGTTAAGTCGCGGTTCTGAGTTTCCTTTAATGCACAGCATTACCGTTGATGCAGGAATCTATCACAATGCAGGTGCAAATACGGTTCAGGAATTAGCTTTTGCGCTGGCACATGGATATGAATATTTACACATGATGCTGAATGCCGGAATAAAATTAGAAGATGCAGTTACCCATATCGAATTTCGGTTTGCCAATGGTCCCGATTTTTACATGACACTTTGTAAATACCGTGCATTTCGTCAATTATGGGCAACCATTGTTAAGGCTCATCAACCTGAACATGCCTGTACCTTATTGCCGTATACTTTTGGACTAAGCTCAGATTTATACCGGTCCGATTATGATCGTTATACCAATTTGCTTCGTTTTACCACCGAGGTTTTTGCAGCCGCTTCCGGATCGTGCAATGCGTATCGGGTAGAGGCGTTTGACAGAAGTGTGGATGCTGATAAACATTTTGCGCTTCGTATCGGTAAGAATATTCAGCTTGTATTACAAGAAGAATCACATGTGGGTAGAGTGACAGACCCGGCCGGTGGTTCCTATTATTTTGAGCATTTAACGGATGAATTGGTAAATGCTTCCTGGTCCTTGTTTCAGCAATTGGAAAAAGATGGAGGATTTATTTCATCCATCGAAAAAGGAAAAATTCAAAACGAAATTAAATCGAGCGCTGAAAAGTTAAAGCAGCTTTTTGAATCCGGAAAATTGAAAATGATTGGTGTTAATGTGTTTCACAACAAACAAGAAAAAACTGCAACTCTGCCTAAAGCACAATCTTCCGGTACGTTAAACGAGTTTGATTCAGTTCAATTATTACGCTTATCGGATTTAATTAAAAAGGAGATGGCTTGAGGCACGATGCTCAAATAGTGCGAGTGATGGAAGGCGGTACCGGGATGTTTTATCTTTGGTCCGACGGGATATTGTCGTACAAATACGATGCAGCCGGGAAAGCCATTAATTTGAGAATGCTGGAATTGGATATTAAGGCAATTGATGGATTAAGAGAAGGAGAAAAAATAAAATTTTTAAGCGACCTGAGGGGCGTCTCCAAATTTGAACCGGAGCATCGTAAAGTGATTTCTCAACATATGGGAATTGCATTTGTAAAAGCAGCAGCTTTAATCGACTCACCGGTATCGAAAGTGATCATGAATATTTTTATGATTTTAAATCGTCCCTCTATACCGTCGCGAATTTTTAATGATATGGATTCAGCCACTCTTTGGCTTAAACAATAACACCATGAGAATTGATTTTTCAACCATAACACCATTGGAACAAAAGGAGAATGAAACTTCTTCTTCACAAGGTGAATTATGGAAAACCCCGGAACAAATTGACGTAAAACCGTTTTATGCGGCAAGTGACTTAAAACATATCGAACATTTACGTTTTGCAGCGGGATTGGCACCGTATTTACGCGGACCATATGCCAGTATGTATACTATTCGGCCGTGGACCATTCGTCAGTACGCTGGATTTAGTACGGCTGAAGAATCGAATGCATTTTACAGGAGGAATCTGGCTGCTGGTCAAAAAGGATTATCCGTTGCATTCGACCTTGCCACTCATCGTGGATACGATTCCGATCACCCGCGGGTAACGGGTGATGTTGGAAAAGCAGGTGTTGCTATTGATTCGGTGCTGGACATGAAAATTTTATTCGATCAGATTCCATTGAATGAAATGAGCGTATCGATGACCATGAATGGAGCGGTACTTCCAATTATGGCATTTTACATTGTAGCAGCAGAAGAACAAGGTGTAAAACCGGAAGAATTATCCGGTACCATACAGAATGATATTTTAAAAGAATTCATGGTTCGGAACACGTATATCTATCCTCCCGGACCAAGCATGAGGATTATCGGAGATATTTTTCGATACACTTCGCAATACATGCCCAAGTTCAACAGCATTTCCATTAGCGGTTACCATATGCAGGAAGCGGGTGCTACTGCCGATATTGAATTGGCCTATACCCTTGCAGATGGATTAGAATATTTGCGCACCGGTAAGGAAGCCGGTCTGGATATTGATGATTTTGCTCCACGTCTTTCTTTCTTTTGGGCTATTGGGATGAATCCATTTATGGAAATTGCAAAAATGAGAGCAGGTCGTTTATTGTGGAGTAAGATTGTAAAATCGTTTCATCCGAAAAATGAAAAATCACTTGCATTAAGAACGCATTGTCAAACATCCGGATGGAGTTTAACTGAACAGGATCCATTCAACAACGTTGCCCGAACCTGTATTGAAGCAATGGCTGCTGCATTCGGAGGAACACAATCCTTACACACCAATGCATTAGATGAAGCCATAGCATTACCCACCGATTTTTCTGCACGCATTGCACGAAATACTCAACTCTATTTACAGGAAGAAACCAATATATGTAAAGCCATCGATCCATGGGGTGGTTCTTTTTATGTAGAAAATCTCACGCATGAATTGGTGCATAAAGCATGGAAATTAATAGAAGAGGTAGAAGCTTTAGGAGGCATGGCAAAAGCCATTGAAACAGGTATTCCTAAAATGCGAATTGAAGAAGCTGCTGCGCGTCGACAAGCACGGATTGACTCGGGTAGAGAAGTGATTGTAGGGGTAAACCGCTATCAAAGCGGAGAGAATGTTGCGATCGATATTTTGGAAGTTGATAACAATAAAGTGCGTGAATCGCAGATTGAACGCATCCAAAAAATGAAAGCAGAACGGAATCAGCAGGAGGTTGAAAAATGCTTGCTTGAATTAGAAGAAGCTGCAAAAAATAATACCGGGAATTTATTGGAACTTGCTGTTAATGCTGCACGAAACAGAGCGACATTGGGCGAAATTTCTATGGCATTAGAAAAAGTGTATGGTCGTTATAAAGCGCAAATACGTTCCATTTCCGGAGTATATTCATCCGAAGCTATGCAGGATATTGATTTTAAAAAGGCTTGTGATTTAGCAGATGCATTTGCTAAACAAGAAGGGCGTCGTCCCCGAATAATGGTGGCCAAACTCGGACAGGATGGTCACGATCGTGGGGCTAAAGTAATTGCTACTTCGTTTGCGGATATGGGATTTGATGTTGACATCGGTCCATTGTTTCAAACGCCGGCAGAAGCTGCACGACAAGCAGTGGAAAATGATGTGCACATTCTTGGTGTTTCATCGTTGGCGGCGGGACATAAAACATTAATTCCTGAAGTAATTTCCGAATTAAAAAAATTGGGTCGCGAAGACATTATGGTTGTAGCCGGAGGTGTAATTCCACAGCAGGATTATTCCTTTTTATTCAATGCCGGTGTGGCAGCGGTATTTGGACCCGGTACTAAAATTCCGAAAGCAGCAGCTGAAATTTTAAGCATCATGCTTAATGAATGAAGTAACCAAAATAACGAAAGGATGGGGGACCTTTGATATTGGTCCCTATACATTCGAATGGTCGATGCTGGTAAAAATTGCCATCATTATTGGTTTTTCCATTATTGCATTGCAGATTGTTCGATTGGTGATGAATCGTTTTATTCATCGCAATTCCGATTACCTGAAAGTTGATGCAACGCGATTAAAATTTTTCAGAAGTGCATTAAATGGATTAATTTATTCCATTGCATTCATTGGTGTAATTTATGTTATTCCTCCATTTAGAGCAGTATCTGTAACCTTACTTGCATCCGCAGGAATTTTTGCAGCCGTTTTAGGTTTCGCATCACAGCAGGCTTTTTCAAATATTATTTCCGGAATATTTGTTGTGTTGTCTCGTCCTTTCCGTGTGGGAGATGTAATTCGTGTTGGCCGGGATGGAAGTGCTGCCAATGAATTGGTGGGTACAGTTGAAGATATTACACTACGACACACCGTGATTCGCGATTTTCAAAACCGCCGGATTATTATTCCAAATAGTGTCATCAATATGGAGGTCATCACCAACAACAACATCGTTGATGAAAGGGTACGCCGTATTATGAATATCACTGTTGCTTATGAAACCGATATCAATAAAGCATTATTGGTTATTACCGACGAAATAAAAAAACATCCCTATTACCTCGATGGAAGAACAGCCGAAGAAGTTCGCTTAGGAGAACCGGAAGTCAATTTACGTGTGGTTGAATTAGGTGCTAATGGCGTTACCATTCGCGCTTATATCTGGGCAGCCAATTTCGATTTGGGCTGGGATATGTTTTGTGATCTCAATAAATCTATTTTGGAGCGATTCAAAAAAGAGAGAATTGAGATTCCGTATCCACACCGGACAATTGTATATAAAAAGGATATTTCAGAATGACAGACATTCGTAAAAAACTTGGTCAACCCTCCGGTTCGCTCATTCACATGGGAAGAGAGCAGGGTCATGATGTTGAAATATCTGTAATGGATTACAATGAAGAGTTTTTTAAAGAATTTAAAGTTGAAAAACCCGAAGAACTAAAACACTGTTTATCCTCCAAAATTATTTCCTGGATTAATGTAGATGGAATTCACGATCCGGATACCATTCAGGCCATAGGTGAACAATTTAATTTGCATCCGCTGCTACTCGAGGATGTAATGAATCCGAATCATCGTCCAAAAATCGAGGAGTTTGATAAATACATTCACTTCACCCTAAAAATGCTCGCCTATAACCACGCCACGCGTGATATTGAAATGGAGCAGGTGAGTTTTGTATTGGGCGACAGTTGGGTAATTTCTTTTCAGGAAACACCGGGTGATGTTTTTGATACCATTCGGGAGAGGATTAGAAACGGAAAAGGCCGAATCCGAAAAAACGGAAGTGATTATTTAGCTTATGCACTTTCCGATATTATAGTAGATCATTATTTCATCATTGTTGATGAATTGGATGAGGATATTGACCGGTTAGAGCATGCGATTCTGAATGAAAAGAACATAGAGGTAATGAAAGAAATTCAACGACTCAAAAAACAATTAATGAGTCTGAGAAAATCCATTATTCCGGTTCGTGATGCAGTAGGAAATCTGATGAAAGGAACTTCTAATTTGATTGATGACCGCACTACGTTTTATTTAAAAGATGTATACGATCATACCTTGTATCTAACCGATTCGATAGAGGTTTACCGAGAAATGCTGAATTCATTAATGGAGGTCCATTTATCGAGTTTGAGCAATCGCTTAAACAACGTAATGAAAGTTCTCACTATAATCTCAACCATTTTTATTCCACTTACGTTTATAGTGGGAGTATATGGTATGAACTTTAAAGTAATGCCTGAGATCGATTGGAAATATGGATATCTCAGCGTTTGGATTTTGATGATAACCGTTACACTGGTTTTGATTATTATTTTAAAGCGAAAAAAATGGATGTAAAAAACATTTCATATCCACCCAAAATTTTACTGGCCTGGGGAGAAGCCATTTCCGGAAATGCTGCTATTCGCGATTGGTTAATCCAAAACGGATATCCTGAATTAGGCATTTTTACTTTTGCGCTGCGGAATAAAGATGATGCCCGCGAATGGTTAATGAAAAATGGATTCCCGCATTTAATGGCGCTGATCAATGGTGCAGAAGGGAATAGTGTTGCCCTTGAATGGTTGAATCGTTTTGGATATCCTGTTTTAGAAATGATGGCCAGGGTAGGAGATGGGGATGAGCGCGCTTATCAATGGCTGCTTGAAAAGGACTACCGCGAATTTGCCATGATCGCCAAAAAGATCGAGTTCGTAAAAGACCAGATCGAAATGGACAATAACGATCCCCATCGTATCTCTCCCGATTGAGATGTTACAGGCATTCATCCCAATTCTTTATTCGTTATTAACAAGACTAGTTTTTTCGTTTCGTTTTAATTGACTGATAATCAACAAAACCGAAATGTTTCGACAAAAAAATGTGAATTACTTTATTTCCTTGGTCCGTTAAACTTTGCACGCTTTGTTTTATTTTCAGACCTCGAAATTTACACCGGACAGATGAGGAAAATTTTACTTTTCGCAGTACTTAGTTTGCCATTGTTAGCCCAGGCTGGCGATGATGATAAAAAGAAGAAAAAAGATTTCTTTGAAAACACTTACGTTGGATTAAACTGGGGTCCGGATTTTTACATTTGGAAAGACAAAGCTTCTGCAGGTTCTACCGGTTATTCGTACTACCCACAATTCAGTCAGACATTAGGACTCGAATTTGTAAAAGGAGTTTCAGAAAAAGTATTGATTTCAGTCGGCTTGCAAAACTCAGTTAAAGCATTTGAACGAACCGATGAATGTTTGACTTGTCCACCCGAAAACACCTACACACCGGTTTCTGTTTTTAAAACCTATTATACGCAGGTTCCGGTTTCTGCCTATTTTTTATTGAGCAATTCACGTTTGGATGTGATCGGAATTCTTGGTGTAAACAATAGTTTTTTCCGTCAGGCTAAACAAGAAATGAATGCCTATGATGGATCAACACAACATTTCAGTCCAAATTCCTCCTTCAGAAAATACATGATGACCATTAATGCAGGTGTTGGATTTAATTACAATGTAAACCTCCATTTTTCCTGGGGCATGAATGTACTTTATCATCAGCCAATCATTAAAGATTTTTATTCATCAGGTACTAAATACGCAAATGATCCTGCAGTAAAAATGTTTGGATTTGGAATGAATACTTCGGTGTATTACAAATTCTGAGAAAAGATATTCCAATGAAAAAGGGGACAATTTGTCCCCTTTTTTTATATCGTTCCATTCGGATCTTCGCCGGCATCAACACATTGGTAAAGCAGTTTTAGTTCTTCTACTTTATCCGGATATCCGGATTTTTCATAGGAATAAATCAGGTTGGTAATTAGTCTGCGAACGATGGCCAGATTATCGCATGGTTGGAAAAATTCCGGACGAGGTTTAATTTTTAGTTCAGCAAGGAACTGCTCAATTTCTTTCGCATTAAAAATGGTACCGCGGCTGAATGGGTTAATGTAAAACATCACCCCGTCCGGGTGATCTTGTCCCAATTTTTTAAGCAAATTCAATTCATCCAGATAACACAATACAAAATGATTCGGCAGATTAACTCCCTTTATCGGAATATCCAGTTGTTCGCAAAGCAAAATATAGATAATAGAAAGCGATAATGGATTTCCTTTTCCGCTTTCTAAAACATTGTTTAAATATGAATTTTGAGGCGCATGATAATTTTTCTTGTTACCGTCAAACCCATGCACTTCAAATAAAATATGATTGAGAATTTTTACCTGCTCAAACGAAGTAAGGTTGTCGTTCAATTCCAGCCAGACATCCTGCTTTAATTGGTTCAGTTTTTTTCGGATTTTACCTTCATCCAAATCCGGATATTGATAACGGTTAACCAATAATACACCCTGAAGCAAATCATTAGCTCCTTCGTTCACCCAATTTTCAAGTTGAATGCGAACACTATCGAACTGAATCTGGTGAATGATATTTTCAATCCGGTTTTGAAAAACCAGACCATAACGGTTATTCTCCCAAAAATTTTCAAGGGCTGGAATAACTTCCGGACCATACGAAAGCAATTTATCCCGAATCTGAGAATAAATTTTCTCATCGGGATCATCGATCAGGGTGATCAGAGCATTTATCTCTTTTTCATTTGCCATTCCGAAGGATTGCCTATTTATACCTTTTGGGTTAGGACAAAGTTACGTTGGCAAAGAGGTAGTTTTTAATAGAGGAATGTTGATTATGAACAAATGAAACGTAATAAACCCTAAATGCGATTTAATACAGTTTCAATGAGGCGGTCGATCGTCTTATGGTAATCCTTGGAATATTCCCGCTTATAACGATTGGCAATGATTGCACATACCGTGATGGCCTGGTGTCCGAGTAATGCCGATAAGCCATACAAGGCTGAAGTTTCCATTTCATAATTGCAAATACGATGATCCCCAAATCGGAAATTCCGAAGCTTTTCATTTATGTCTGCATCATAAGTGGGAATACGTAAAACTCTGCCCTGCGGACCATAAAATCCATTGGAAGTGGCCGTAATCCCTGGAATCATATCTGCCGACATTTTACCAAAAAGACTCGACGAACCTTTAACAAAATAGGGAGGATTTAGTCGGGACGACCATCCCGTATGATCGATGAAATGTTGTTCCAGATCAATTTCTTCCTGCTCCTGTTTATAATCGTAAAAGCCAAGAACACCATCAAAACCGACGGAATGAGTGGAGATAACAGCGCTGTCAACCGGAATATCCTCCTGAAGCGAGCCCGATGTTCCCAAACGCACGATGTTTAAAGAACGGAGCTCCTTTTTTATGGTTCTGGATTTTAAATCGATATTCACCAGAGCATCCAATTCATTCAGCACAATATCAATGTTGTCGGTTCCAATTCCCGTACTTAAAGCTGTAATTCGTTTGCCATTGTATTCACCCGTGTGGGTGACAAATTCCCGGTTTTCTACTTTGCATTCAATTTTGCTGAAGTGCCTGGAAATTTGTGCAACCCGGTTCTGATCTCCAACAACAATAATATCGTTGGCTAATTGTTCGGGTAAAAGATTTAGGTGATAAATAGCACCGGCAGGAGTAACAATTAATTCAGATTCCTCAATGGGACGTTCCGATTCTTTCCGAGCTCCGTAATGCATGATTATTTATTATCCAAACTACCAAATACCGTTTTTAAAATGTCGCTTACACGAGCCATAGGATCTTTACGGATTTTTTTCTCCTCATCGGCAATCAGTGTAAACAATCCTTTCATTGCACCTTTGGTGACATAATCATCCAGATCAGGATTAATTTTTTCACCACCGGTGAGAGCGGTTAATTGATTGTATTTAGTGATGAGCGGATTCCAGTAATCTGTAAGTTTCACCGTTTTTAAAGCATTCTGAACTTTCGGTTTAAAGGTGGCATAAAGTTCATTAGAGGTTTTGTCCTGCAGGTATTGCGTTGCTGCATTATCCGGTCCGTTTAAGATGTTAAAACCATCGCCAATGCTCATGGAGGTAATGGCATTCAGGAAAATGGGAGCAGATTCTTTACACGCTTCTTCAGCACCGTGGTTCATGGTTTCTACAAACTTATCCACCTGGTTTTTCATTCCCACCGCTTCAACCTTTTCTTTTACTTTAATAGCATCCGGAGGAAATGGAATAAAAATCAATGGATTTTTTAAAAAACCATCAGCTTTAGACGCAGAGGAAGAAGAATTATTTGTTCCAACAGAAAGCGCTTCGCGAAGACCACGAATTACTTCTTCATTGGTTAATTTTTTTTCAGTGGAACCATTTCCCATTACCTGATTGGCGGTATTGAGCGTATTTTCAAGTTCAGTGCAGGATGTAAATCCAACGATCGCTGCAAACAAAATAAGATGCTTGGTGTTCATATCAGTAGTTTATGATCAAACTTACAAAAATTTTGCCATCCTGACCAAAGCCGTATTTTCAGCAGAATTTCCGTTAATTTTAAAGCATGCAAGCAGAAATTATATCCATTGGCGATGAACTACTCATCGGTCAAACCATCAATACAAATGCCGCCTGGATGGGAGAGCGCTTAAATAGTGCAGGATTTGAAGTGAGAAAAACAGTTTCCATTGCAGATAAAAAGGATGAAATCTTTTCAGCCTTAAATCAAAGTCTTCAGTCGGCACAAATCGTCTTAATTACGGGTGGACTAGGTCCTACCAAAGATGATATCACCAAACATGCTTTATGCGAGTATTTTGGAACTACCCTGGTAAGAAATGAAGAGGTTTTGCATTGGATAGAAGAGTTCTTTTTGAAAAGAGGACGTGTGATGCTGGAGACCAACCGGCAGCAGGCAGATTTGCCTAAAGATTGTCAGGTATTGATCAATAAAGTCGGAACAGCATCCGGAATGTGGTTCGAGAAGGAGGGTAAAATTGTGGTATCCATGCCGGGGGTTCCTTATGAAATGAAATACCTCATGGAAGAGGAGGTTATGCCCCGCTTGCTGAAGCATTTTAATCCTGAACAAATCCTTCATCGAACCATTTTAACGCAGGGAATCGGAGAATCTTTTTTAGCGGAAAAAATTAAGGATTGGGAGAATCAGCTTCGAAAAGAAGGATTGTCGCTTGCTTACCTGCCATCTCCTGGTATTGTTAAATTAAGAATAACGGCCAGGGGAAAAGATGCGGAATATTTGAAACAACGTATTCACTTTTTTGAGCAGGAATTACTTCCTCAAATAGCTGAATTTCATTTTGGATTTGAGAAGGAAAACCTGGAAGAAATCGTTGGGAATATGCTGCGTGAAAAAAAGCTTTGGCTTTCTACGGCAGAAAGTTGTACCGGTGGATTTATAGCTCATAAAATAACCTCCGTAAGCGGGAGTTCAGATTATTTTAAAGGCAGTATTATTTCCTATTCCAATGAAATAAAAATAAATCAGTTAAATGTTCAGGAAGCTTCACTTAAAAACCATGGCGCTGTGAGCCAGGAGGTAGTTGAACAAATGGCTGCAGGAGTAAGATTAAAGCTGAATACAGATTATTCAGTTGCCGTAAGTGGAATAGCGGGTCCAAATGGTGGATCAGAAGAAAAGCCGGTAGGAACGGTTTGGATTGCCGTTGCTGGTCCGAAAGGCGTTACCAGTCGGAAATTTTTATTTGAAAACAACCGCGAGCGAAATATTCTCAGAGCTTCTCTTGCCGCTTTAATGATGTTGCGGATAGAATTGTTAAAGCATTAAACATTTTCTTCTTCTGGAAGCTTGCTTTTTAATTGCAAAAAATCGTAGAGTTGCGTGTCGTATAAATGTGAAGGGTGAATTTTACCCAAAGCAGTAAAAATAATTTGCTGGCGGTCCGGATACTTTTCTTCCCAGTCGCTCATCATTTTCTTGATCACCTTTCGCTGCATGTTTTCCTGTGATCCGCATAAGTTACAGGGGATAATCGGAAATTTCTTTTCTGAAGCATAAAAACTAATATCCTTTTCACGCACATAGGCTAGTGGACGAATCACTACATGCCGACCATCATCTGTTCTGAATTTGGCGGGCATCGCCTCCATTTTACCGGCGAAAAAAAGGTTTAAAAAGAAAGTCTCAATTATGTCGTTTTGGTGGTGACCAAGCGCAATTTTAGTGCATCCTAATTCCGTTGCTGCATCGTATAAAATACCTCGGCGCAATCGGGAGCACAAACTACACATGGTTTTTCCTTCAGGAACTTTATCTACCACCACAGAGTAGGTATCGCGTTCGTAAATTTTAAAATTTACGCCAAGTTGCTGAAGATAGGAGGGGAGTACTTCTTCAGGAAAACCGGGTTGTTTTTGATCGAGATTTACAGCAATAATTTCGAAGCTGTTTTTCATGGCCAACTGCAAATGCAAGAGCATGTCCAGCATAGTGAAACTGTCCTTACCCCCGCTTAAGCAGACCATAATTTTATCACCCGGAACAATCATTTCAAAATCGTTCACAGCTTCCCATACTTTCTTTCGAATGCGATGTGCGTTTTTTTCTACCAGTTCCTGATGATTCAATTCCATAATGCAAATGTAGAACAGTTTTCCTTAAGAAAATAATTGTCCGTTTTATTGATCAGATGTTGAATGAAAACAGATGAATGGATTGATGAAAGGGGTGTTTGATTAAAAAAAAGAGGAGACAAATATCTCCTCTTGGTGTCGGGATGATGCTGACGTAAAAGTCAGCACGACCACGCGCTCCTAAATTTTCCAGGCAATCACCTCAATTTTCGTCCAATTAGAAATTTGAAAATTTAAGGCTTTGATAAAAAAAAGAGGAGACAAATATCTCCTCTTGGTGTCGGGATGACTGGACTCGAACCAGCGACCACACGCCCCCCAGACGTGTACTCTACCAACTGAGCTACATCCCGATTGGGATTGCAAAAATAAAAAAATATGCGCACAAAAAAATCCCCGGTGCTTGCCGGGGATCTAATTTCAGTTCGACTATTTCATTAAAGTGACAGTTCCATTGAATTCAAGTTCTTCACCTGTGACTTTCGTAACTTTAATGATGTAAAAATAAGTCCCATCAGGAGCTAGTTTATTATCTTTTTTACCATCCCAGTTTTGAGTTATTCCATCGTAACCGGTCATGAATACTCCCCAGCGGTTGTAGATGCTAACATGAATCATCGATATTCCTTTGTGAATAATTTCAAATTCATCATTGGTGCCATCACCATTTGGTGAGAAAACATTGGGGATGATTAATTCATATTCTTCGTACAAGGTTAGAACAGTCCATGCCGTGTCAACACATCCATTTGCATCCGTTACAACCAACATGAGGTCCGGATTTCCTGGAACTGTATAGGTGAAACTTGGTTCACTTGCAGTAGAGGATTGTCCCAATCCATTATCCCACAAATAAATTAATCCTGTTCCGGTGGAGGTATTGGTCGTGTTCACTACAAGAGGAATGGTGCCGCTTGTAGGTGTAGCTGTGAAACTTGCAACCGGTGGAGTAGCATTGTTTACAACAACAACATCACTGGCAACACAGCCATTTGCATCTGTCACTACCAGAGTATAGGTTCCTGAAGCTGTAACGGTTGGTGTGGTGGTGGTAGAACCTGCGGAAATGGTTCCACCTGTCCACTGATACGTAATTCCATTACCGGAGCTAGAACCTGTTCCATTCAGGTTTACCTGATTTGGATTACAAGGCAGAATTTGGTCTGCACCTGCATTGGCGGTTGGAAGAGCATTTACTACAATTGTCATCGTATCTACATCACCACATGAACCCGGAATGGAGTAAGTGATAATGTTGTTTCCAATAGAGGCATTAGCAGGATTAAATGAACCTCCGCTTGTAACTCCATTTCCTGACCATGTACCACCTCCATCAACAGCGCTTAATTGAACTGCCGCTGCATCTGCACACAGTGGTGATTGTTGGGTAATGGTAGCGTCTTGAGGTGGATTAACCGTAACGGTTACTTGTTCGGTAGCAGAACAAATAGCAGAGAAGAAAATATCGTCCAAACCAAAATCATTTCCGCCAAGCGTTGTATTCTGATTTACGATACAAATTACTGCTGTAGTGCTTGCTCCGGAATTCCATGTTGTATAAAACTCAATCCATTGATTCGTTCCGGCCGGTGCCTGGAATGGAGTTCCTAATGCAGTTCCGTTAATGGAAAACTGAAGTAGGGCAGGACTACCCGGTGCCAGTGTACTCACCCAGGTGGAAAATACATAATCGGTATTGGGTTGAACACTGATAGTTTGACACCATACCGAACTATTTGGAGTACCGGATCCATTTACAATCATGAAATTTCCGGTTCCGGTTGTGTGATCAGAACCAACAAAAGAAGGATGTGAAATACTTGCATCTGTAGCAACATAATAGGTTCCTTCCGGTTGGGTGTTGTTAGTGAAAATATAATCACTATTAAATCCGGTGTTTCCAGAAGAGAAATCGCCATTGTTCACTGAGTTGTTGCTTACCGTATATCCGGTTACAGTGTAGGTGGTGGTGGTTGCCGGACAAACTGTTTGACCCGATGCTGTTGAATCTGTCATTCCAGTTCCCGGAGTCCATGAATAAAAATCAGCTCCGCTAACGTTAAGTGTGGCGCATTCACCAATGCAAATTGTGGTGTCGTTGCTAATGGTTAATGTAGGTGTTGGAGAAACGGTCACCAATACGGTATCACTATCGGTGCAACCTCCACCATTTACAGTTAAAATGTAACTGATGGTAGTTGCAGGTGTTGCAACCGGATTAGAAATAGTAGTTGAGGATAATCCGGTAGAAGGACTCCATGAAAAGGTTCCCGTTCCGCTTCCGTTTAGTGTGATAGAACTTCCCTGACAAATAAAGGC